>JANXLP010000740.1 GCA_025355125.1 Opitutaceae bacterium
CCAATGTCCGCATCAAAAACTTGATGCTCGGCGGCGAAGAGGGCGGCAACACGATCGGCGCCGATGGCCTGAAGACCTCGATCTATGACGCGTCCATGGCTTATCAAAAGGCCGGCACGCCGTTGATCATCCTCGCTGGCCAGGAATACGGCACCGGTTCGTCCCGCGATTGGGCGGCCAAGGGCACCAATCTCCTTGGCGTCAAAGTCGTCGTCGCGCAGAGCTTCGAGCGCATTCATCGCTCCAACCTCGTCGGCATGGGCGTGCTGCCTTTGCAGTTCAAGGACGGAACGAATGCGCAGACGCTCAAACTCGACGGCACGGAGACCTACGACGTCGTCGGTCTCGATGGCTCCATCAAGCCACAGCAGGACCTCATGCTGAAGATCACTCGTAAGAGCGGCGCGGTCGAAAACGTCGTGGTGCGCTGCCGCATCGATACGCCCATCGAGATCGATTACTACCAGCACGGCGGCATCTTGCCCTACGGGTTGCGTCAAATCGTCGCCCAGAACTGAGGCGTTTTTCTGTCCCGCATTTGTCTGCGTCAAAGGCGAATACGGAGTCACCCTTGTCGTCGGGCTAAATCCGGCGATGTTAGGGCACGATTAAGCAGGGTTAGCTCATCTCAACATGTCCGAAGCCGCCAATTCCGTCTATCTCGTCGATGCCTACTCCGACCCTGTCGTGGTGCGCATCGAGGGCCGGGCCTGCTTTCAGAACAGTTCCTCGCTCCGCGATTTCGTTGGGGAGATGCTGCGCCAAGGCAAGCAGCGCTTCGCGATCGATTTTCAACACTGCGCGAGCATGGACAGCACGTTCCTCGGCGTGTTGGCCGGCGTGGCGCTTGAATTGAAAAAAACGACGCCGCCCGGCAGCATCGTGCTGGCCCGGGTGGGGGCGCGAAATCTCGAACTGATCCGCAATCTCGGCCTGCACCGGTTGCTCACGGTGGACGCGGGCGATGCGGCGATGAACTTCGGCAAGTGCGACAAGGCACTCGCGGTTTTGGATAGCGGCGAACTTGACCGCGCCCGCCATGTGCTCGAATCCCACGAGCACCTGATCGCGGCGGATGAGGGCAACCGGGTTAAGTTTCAGGACGTGCTGGCCTTCCTGAAAAATCGCGTCGAGCAGCGCTGATCTCGGATCGGCTGCACGGCGCACAACTGTGCCGATTGCCAAGTGACGAATGTGCAGGGGCGACGCCTTCGCCATTGCCCGCTAGCTTTTCGCCTGCCACATCAATCCCTCCATGTTTCTCGCCGTCGTCATCGGTCTCCTGGTGGGAGCCGTCGCCATGCTCGTCCCGTTGCTGCGGGCTCGGGCGGAGGCTGACTTGAGCGAAGAGGCGCGCCAACAGTCCACGCAGGATCGCCAGCGCGTCGTGGATTTTATGCACCTCATGGCTGAGGCGCTGGGTGAGGGCCTGACCCGGCAAGATCTGCATCAACGTATCGTGCACGCTTCGATCCTCTGCACGGGCGCGCTGAGCGGATGTCTTTTTGAGCGCACGGACCGCGGCATGATGCGCGGCGCCGCCGCCGAGGGGCTTTTCCCCCCGCACCGCCCGCTGACCGATGAGGCCAAGTCCAAGCTGACCACCCGCGCAAAATTTATCGAACAGGTGCTGAAGACGGAAGAGTTCCCGGTGGGCGAAGGCATAGTGGGCCGGGTCGAGGCGTCCGGGCGGGGCGAACTGCTGGCGAACGCAGTGGCCGATGCGCGGATCGTGCGGCACGAAGATCCGGCGCTGATGGTGCGGTCGGTGATCGCGGTGCCGTTGTTTTTCCGTGAGCGCTCTTTTGGGGTTTTGGCGGTGGCGAATCCGGCGGGTGAGCGGGCGTTTACCACCATGGAGTTTTCGCTGATGCAGTCGCTCGCTGAACAGGCCGCGCTGGCCCTGCACAACGCCGAATTTCTCCACGTTCAAATCGAGAAACAGCAGCTCGATCTCGATATCTCCGTCGCCAGCGGCATCCAGCGGATGCTGCTCCCGCGCAAGACGACGACCATTGATGGGCTCGACCTCGATGCACGCTACAAGCCTGCGCAAAAAATCGGCGGCGATCTCTACGATGTGATCCGGCTCTCGCCGACGCGGCTAGCGATCGTCGTGGCGGATGTCTCGGGCAAGGGTATCCCGGCGTCGCTGCTGATGGCGATCTGCCGCACGAATCTCCATCAAATCGCGCCGCGTCATGATTCGCCCGCGCGCGTGCTGACCGAGCTGAATTGTGCCCTGTCGGCGGACATCGAGAACGGTCTTTATGTGACAATGCTTTACGCGGTGATCGACACGGCCCGCGGGACCGTGACTTTTGCGCGCGCCGGGCATGAGTTACCGCTCTTCGCCCGGTTCGATACGGTCAGTGGTGCGTTTTTGCCGACCTTCGTCGGTTCTGAAGGCATGCCGCTGGGCATGGTGCCCGATGAATTGTTTGCGACGGTCATCGTGGATCATACCGAGCCCTTCAATCCCGGCGATGTGCTCGTGCTCTACACGGATGGCGTCACCGAAGCACCGAACGAGGATGACAAAGAATTTTCCGGTGCGCGTCTCGCCGACGCTGTGCGCACGCTGCGCAACCGTCCCGCGCAGGAGATGAACGACGGCATCCTGGAGACCGTGAACCGTTTCGCCGGCGAAACGCCGCAGCGCGACGACCTCACGCTCGTGACCGTGAAACGCGTTTAGAGCCGACCGCTTGCCTCCGAGCCAGACCCGCCCACGTTTTCAAATAATCTTTGCCCATGATCGCCACCCTTCCTGTCGACGCAGCTCCCACGATTGACCGGCTCTCGCTCCCCGATGCCGGCGGCCACTTTGGCCGCTACGGCGGCGTGTTTGTGCCTGAGACGCTCATGACGGCGCTCCAGGAGCTCGGCGTCGTCTATGCGACCGCGCGCGACGACCCGGCGTTTCAGTCGGAGTTGAAGCACCATTTGAAAGAATTCGCAGGCCGGCCCACGGAGCTCTATTTTGCGGAGCGGCTCACGCAGCATTGCGGTGGCGCGAAGATTTATCTGAAGCGCGAGGACCTGCTCCACACCGGTGCGCATAAAATCAACAACGCCCTCGGTCAGGCTCTGCTCGCGTTGCGGATGGGTAAGAAGCGAATCATCGCCGAAACCGGGGCCGGCCAGCACGGTGTGGCTACGGCGGCGGTGTGCGCAAAGTTCGGCTTGGAGTGCGTCGTTTACATGGGTGCCGTCGATATGGAGCGGCAGGCGCTGAATGTTTTCCGCATGCGGCTAATGGGTGCCGAAGTGCGCGCAGTGACCTCCGGCCAGAAGACGCTCAAGGACGCGGTCAACGAGGCGATGCGCGACTGGGTGACGAATGTCCGCGGCACGCACTACATTCTCGGCTCGGCCCTTGGCTCGCATCCGTATCCGATGATGGTGCGCGATTTTCACCGCGTGATCGGCCAGGAAACCAAGACGCAGCTGCTCGCCCGCGAAGGTCGTTTGCCCGACGAGATGATCGCATGCGTCGGCGGCGGCTCGAATGCCATCGGCTTCTTCTTTGATTTCCTCGAGGAGAAATCTGTGCGCCTGATCGGCGTTGAGGCCGGCGGTCGTGGGA
>JANXLP010000741.1 GCA_025355125.1 Opitutaceae bacterium
TGAAACCGCCCAGCGCTACCGCCCAACACTCGTCTTTCACCCTTCCGCTCGAAAAAACCTTCTCCAATCTCCTGTTCTTGCCGTCAATTTTTCACCCGACGCCGGATTCCAAAATCTTTAAGCCCGACAGCCTGCTAGGCGGCGATTCTGATGGCGGTGCGCCCATCGCGCCGTAAATTCGCCGCCATGTCAGGTCCCGCCTTTTCCGCCAAGAAACCACCCGCCGAGATCGATCCCGAGTTCGAGCCCTCGCCCTTGCCCGAGCCGCCCGCTCCGCGCGCGCCCATCGACCGCTCCACGTGGGCCAAGCCCTGGGCCCAGCTCAAATACTTCACGTTCCAACCCGCGATCTTCCCGCGGCTCCTCGGCCATGTCTCGCCCGACGCCCGTCCCGGCGACTTCGTCAACGTTTACGACAAAAACGGCAACCTCACCGGCGGCGGCCTCTTCAATCCCCGCGCCAAAATCCCCCTCCGCGTCGTCTGCCACTCGACCACGCCGATCGACGAATCCTATTTCGAGACCGCGATCCGCCGCGCCGTCGCCCTCCGCCGCGACCTCTTCAAACTCGACGAGACCACCGATGCCTACCGCCTCATCGGCTCCGATGGCGACGGCCTCAGCGGCCTTATGATCGACCGCTACGGCGACACGCTCCTCTGCGAAGTTTACTCCCTCGGCATCGCCGAGCGCCTCCTCGGCTGGCTCCCGCTCATCCACGAACTCGCCGGCACCAAATTCGCCCGCGTCCACGTTGATCACGACCTCGGCTCCCTTGAAGGCATCAAACCCTCCTGGTTCAACGAGACCAACGCCGCCGCGCCCACCAAGGTGAAAATCCGTGAGCACGGCATCCGCTACGAAGTCGATTTCGCCGAGGGCCACAAAACCGGTTTCTTCTGCGACCAGCGCGAAAACCGCCGCGCCGTCGCCCGCTTCACCAAGGGCGCCCGCGTCCTCGATCTCTGCTGCTACACCGGCGGTTTTTCCCTCAACGCCAAGCTCACCGGCGGCGCCGAGGACGTGACCTGCGTCGATCTCGACGAGGCCGCCCTCGCCCAGGCCAAGCGCAACGCCAATCTCAACCAGGCCCGCCTCAAGTTCGTCCACGCCGACGCCTTCGCCTACGCCCGCCAGATGCAGCAGAACGGGGAGAAGTGGGATGTCGTCGTCCTCGATCCGCCGAAATTCATCTTCACCCGCGACGCCGCCGGCAATTGGGAAGGCCGCCAAAAATACGAGGACCTCAACCTCCTCGCCATCTCGCTCGTCAAGCCGGGCGGGATCTTCGTCACCTGCTCCTGTTCCGGCCTGCTCTCGTTGGAAGACTTCGAGGGCCACGTCATCAAAGCCGCGCACCGCCAGCAGCGCCGCCTGCAATTCTTCGACCGCACGGGTGCCGGCGTCGATCACCCCGTTTACTCGAACTGCCTCGACAGCCGCTACCTGAAAGTGTTCTGGGCGCGCGTCGTTTAAACCGCCAATCCTTCGACCCCCATGGCCGACCTCACCCACCTCTTCGAGCAGAACAAATCCTGGGCGGAAGCGATCAAGCTGCGCGACCCTGAGTTTTTTCAAAAACTCTCGCGCCAGCAAAATCCCGAGCACCTTTGGATCGGTTGCTCCGATAGCCGTGTGCCTGCGAACGAGATCATCGGCCTTCTTCCCGGCGAAGTCTTCGTCCATCGCAATATCGCCAACGTCGTCGTTCACACCGATCTGAATTGTCTCTCGGTCATCCAGTTCGCCGTCGATGTGCTCAAGGTGAAACACATCATGGTCGTCGGCCACTACGGCTGCAGCGGCGTCCGCACCGTGCTCCGCTGCGAACGCGTCGGCCTCGCCGATAACTGGCTCCGCCACGTGCAGGACGTGCGCGAGAAGCACGACTGCCGACTGCTCCCCCTTAAGACCGAAAGCGCGAAACACGACCGGCTCTGCGAACTCAACGTCATCGAACAGGTGGCCAACGTCTGCCAGACCACGATCGTCCAGGACGCGTGGACCCGTGGCCAGGATCTGACGGTTCACGGCTGGATCTACGGCCTTAAAGACGGCCTGCTTCGCGATCTTCGCTCCAATGTCAGCAGCGCCGCCGAACTCGCGGCGACGCAGGCCGCAGCCCTCGCCGCGCTCTGAGCGCGCTCGTGAACGGTTCGCCAATCGGAACGCAAAAAATCCCCGCGTGGAGCCTGTTCTTAATACGTCGCCCGGGCCGGTTAATCGCACCGACACCGTGATCGAGGGCAAGGTCGAGGCCGAGCTTACGCGATTGCTCTACCGTTCGGCCGGCTTCGGCCTTTTCTCAAATTTCGTGCTTGCCGGAGTTTTGGTCTCCGGGCTGTGGACCTACTTCCCCGCCCGCACCCATCTGCTCTGGTTCGGCTGCGTCATCATCATCTCGGGGCTCCGTCTCGCACTCAAGCTCACCTTCGCCCGCAGCCCCCGGGCCGATTCCGAGCTTCCGCGCTGGCGCGACGCATTCATGGCCGGAGTTTTCTTTGCCGGCATTTTCTGGGGTGTAGCGGGCTGGATCTATCTCGACACGCCCGACGTGCTGCCGCGCTGCCTCGTCATGTTCATCATCGCGGGCCTCAACGCCGGCGCGGCCCGCTCACTCGCGTCGGTTAAATCCTGCTACGTCGCCTACGTGCTGACCACACTCACGCCGGTCTTCGTCCTCATGCTGACCATGCCCGAGGCAGGCACGTGGACGCTTTCATTCTGCACCGTCACCTACGCCTTGTTCCTCCTGAACACGACCTGGCTGCACCATAACGATCTGCGTAAATTCTACGGCGCATTTTTCGAGAATGAGGAGCTGCTCGTCAACCTGCGCTCGGCCAAGATCCGCGCCGAAGAGGCCAGCGTGGCCAAGAGCGCATTCCTCGCGACGATGAGCCACGAGATCCGCACGCCTATGAACGGCGTGATCGGCATGCTGCAACTCCTGCGCGATTCGCCGCTCAGCGCCGAGCAACGCGAACAGGTAAACGTAGCCGCCGGTTCGGCCCATACGCTCCTTCGTCTTCTCAACGACATCCTCGACCTCTCGCGCATCGAAAGCGGCCGGCTGGAGTTTGAGTCGATCGCATTCTCAATCGTCGAGGTCACTGAAGAATCGGTCTCACTCATGGCCGCGCGCGCCGATGAAAAAAAGCTTTCGATGGAGTTGCACGTAAGTCCCGACCTTCCGGCCAACGTTTCCGGAGATCCCGGCCGGCTGAAGCAGGTGCTTTTCAATCTCCTCGGCAACGCTATCAAATTTACCGAAACCGGTGGGATTTCTGTAACGCTTGAGCTCGTTTCCCGGCTCGGGGATGTGGCGGTGTTCAGATTCAAGGTGCGTGATACCGGCATCGGCATGAACCCGGAAACGCAGGTCAAACTTTTCAATAAATTCACTCAAGCCGACAGCTCCACGACCCGCCGGTATGGCGGCTCGGGCCTGGGACTTGCGATCTCGCAGGAGCTGGTGCGACGCATGGGCGGTGAAATCCGCGTCACCAGCACACCCAACGAAGGCTCGGAGTTCACTTTTGAAATTCCCCTCCCCCTCGCCGAGGAGCTCACGCCGGCCACAACCATTGTCCCCTCGCCCCGCGCCCCACTTACCGGGCGGATTTTGGTGGTGGATGATGATCCTGTAAACCTACGCGTAATCGACATGATGCTTCGGCGCCTCGGTTTGGAAACGACGCTCATCACCAACGGCTATGACGCCCTTGAACGAGCCGTGACTGAAACCTGGGACGTCGTGTTCATGGATCTGCGTATGCCTGGCATCGACGGCTTGGAGACCACGCGCCGCATCCGGCGCCGGCTGAACGGTCGTCCGCTCCGCATCGTCGCACTCACCGCCAACGCGATGGAAGAAGACCGCGCCGAGTGCCTCGTTGCCGGCATGGACGATTTCATCACCAAGCCCGTGCAGCGCGAAGAACTGCGCAACCGCCTGGAACGCTGGCTCCTTCCTCTTTCTTAAAGATGGGTCGCGCGAGCCGCTGCACGTCTCGTGCTCGCCGTGCTCCGGCCGCAGTTCAATTTTATCCGCAAAAAAGCCCACAGTGTGAGCTGCGGGCTAAATCTAAAGAGAAGCTATCCCCTGCCGAATTAGCTACTGCGACCGAGGTAACTGCCGTCTTCCGTGCTGACCTTGATGATCTCGCCTTCCTTGATGAAGAGCGGGACTTGGACCACGAGACCTGTCTCGAGCGTGGCAGGTTTCTGAACATTGCTGGCGGTGTCACCTTTGATGCCATCGGAACTCTGGACGACCTTCAGCGCCACCGTCGAGGGGAGCTCGATCGAGAGCGCCTTCTCATCGACGAAGAGCACATCCACTTTGCCACCCGTCGTCAGGTAGTGCTTGGCTTCGCCGAGAATCTCAGCGCTCAACTCGATCTGCTCGTAAGTCTCGGGATCGATGAAGGCGAAGGCGTCGCGATCCGCGTAGCTGAACTCGAGCATCTTCTTCTCGGTCGGGAGCACCTCGATGGATTCGGTCGAGGCGAACCGCTGGTCGAGGGCTTTGCCGTAGCGAAGATTGCGCATCTTGATCTGCACAAAGGCGCGCAGATTACCCGGGGTGCGATGCTGCGTTTCCATGACGAGGTGGGGTTCACCGTTGAACTTGATGACTTGGCCTCGGCGAATGTCGTTGGCTGCGGGCATGGCGTGGGATGCTTGAGATTGAAGGTTGCGAGTTGAGAAAGGGTGAGGGTTTAAGGTGCGGGCTTTCGCACTGTCAAGGCCGGCATCTCCGCGCTTGCGCTCGGCGGCGCGCGTTGGCGACATGACTGCGATTAACTCCATGAAGCAAAGAACCCTCGCCCGCGAAGTGTCCATCCAGGGCAGTGCCCTTCATAGCGGCGAAGCCGTCACTCTCACGCTCAAGCCCGCGCCTGCCGACCACGGCTACGTATTCAAGCGCATCGACCTCAGCGGCGCCCCCGAGATCCGCCCCCATTCCGATCTCGTCACCGATCTCGTGCGCGCCACCACCATCCAGTCCGGCCACGCCAAGATCCAGACGGTCGAGCACGTCCTCAGCGCCCTCAGCGGTTGCGGGATCGACAACGTCATCGTCGAGATGAACGCCTCCGAGCCGCCCATCCTCGACGGCTCCGCCAAGCCCTACGTCGATCTCATCATGAGCGGCGACCCCACCGAACAGGACAAAGACCGCGAGTATTTCACCCTCGACGCCGCCGTCTCCGTCACAAAAGGCCAGTCCTCCATCATCGCCCTGCCTTGCGACGAACTTAAAATCTCCTGCACCTCCGCCGACGACCGTGGCATCCACACGCAGCATCTTTCGCTCACGATTGATCCCGATGTTTACATGACCCAGATCGCCGCCGCGCGGACGTTTACGATCTACGAAGACATCGAAGAACTCCTCAAACTCGGCAAAATCAAAGGCGGCTCGCTCGACTGCGCCGTCGTCATTCGTGGCGACAAGATCATATCCAAAGAGGGCCTGCGTTTTAAGGACGAGTTCGTCCGCCACAAGATCCTCGATATCATCGGCGACATCACCCTCCTCGGCCTGCCGCTGAAGGCGCACATCATCGCCACCCGCCCCGGCCACGCCATCAACGCCGAACTCACCAAGGCTCTTACCGAAAAACTACTGGAACGGAAAAAAGGCCCCAAGAAAAAACCCCGTCCCGCGATGGTGATGCCCGACGAGACCGCCCTCGATGTGCGCCGCATCCTCGACACCCTGCCCCACCGCTACCCGTTTCTCATGATCGACCGCGTGGTCGAGTTCATCGGCGACGATGCCCTCGTCGCCATCAAAAACGTCAGCATCAACGAACCGTTTTTCCAGGGCCACTTCCCAGGCAACCCCGTGATGCCCGGCGTGCTCCAACTCGAGGCCATGGCGCAGGCCGCCGGCATCCTCATGCTCCGCCGCGGCTCCAGCGAAGGGAAGACCGCTCTCTTCATGAGCGCCGACAAGGTCAAATTCCGCAAACCCGTCCGCCCCGGAGACCAGCTCATCATCAACGCCAAACTCACCAAGACGCGCGGCAACAAACTCGCGACCGCCGAAGTCATCTGCACCGTGGACGGTCAGGTCGTCTCCTCCGGCGAACTCATGTTTGCCATCATCGACACCAGCGAAGTCGAAGGCTGATCATGGCCGTGTCCGTCCACCCCACCGCCATCATCGAACCCGGCGCCCAGCTCGGGGCCGACATCGAAATCGGCGCCTACGCCTTCGTGGGCGCCAGCGTGCAACTCGGCGACGGCACCCGCCTCCACCACCACGCCAGCGTCGAGGGCCATACCACCCTAGGCACCGCGTGCGAAGTTTTCCCCTACGCCTGCATCGGCGGTAAAACTCAGGACCTTAAATTCAAAGGCGGCGCACCCGGCCTCCGCGTCGGCGAGCGCAACGTGTTCCGCGAATACGTCACCGTGCATGCGGCCACCTACGACGGCGACTTCACTGTCATCGGCTCGCGCAACACCGTCCTCGCCTACAGCCACATCGCGCACGACTGCATCGTCGGTAACGACTGCGTCATGAGTAACGGCACGATGCTCGCCGGCCACGTCATCGTCGAAGACCACGTCATCATCGGTGGCTATGGCGGCGTCCATCAGTTCTGCCGTCTCGGCGCCTACGCGATGCTCTCGGCCACCGCGAAACTCGTCCAAGACCTCCCGCCCTTTTTCATCGCCGACGGCACCCCCGCCGTCGTTCGCGCTTACAACAAAGTCGGTCTCGAGCGTAACGGCCACACCGCCGAACAGCTCGACCGCGTGAAACAGATTTTTCGCATTCTCTACCGCGACGGTCTCAATCGCACGCAGGCGCTGGAGAAACTCGCCACGCACGCATTTGCCGCGACCGATGAATTTCAGCGCGTGATCACCTTCGCTCAAAAAAGCGAACGCGGCCTCACGCCCGGTTCCTAAAAAACCGGCGCGCGCGCACTCCGCGCCTCACTTCTTTCTATAGACCGTCGCCGGATCGAAAACCGGCCGGCCGACTAACTCCAGTTTCAGAGACTCCGCGTCGGCGGCATCCGCGCCGGGCGCGAGCTTCCGGTAGAAACAGGATTTATAGCCATTGTGGCAGGCCGCGCCGCCGACGTTCTCCACCTTGAGCAGCAAGACATCTTGGTCGCAGTCCACCCGCAGCTCTTTGACGAGTTGCGCGTTTCCAGACTCTTCGCCCTTCACCCAAAGTTTATTCCGCGAGCGGCTCCAGTAGCTCGCCTTGCCGGTCTTCAGCGTGAGCGCCAACGACTCCGCATTCATAAACGCAAACATGAGCACCTCGTTCGTCACATGATCGGTCGTGATGCAGGGGATCAATCCATCGGCGCCGAACTTCGGCTGCATCGTGGTGCCGAGTTCAATTTCAGCGGAGGTCGTGCGGGCGGGAAAAACGAACGTGCTCATGGGATGGAAAATCAGGTCAGGTCAGATAGTTTTCTCAGGTAGTCGAAGCTGTAAAGTCCGGTGCGATGACCGTCGCTGAAGTCGAAGCGCAACGCGTAGTTCCCCACCTGCTCCCAGCCCAGCACTTTCACGCCGGGAAACCTCTTGGGGCCGGCGCCGCCGTATTGGTTACCCAAGACATCCCGCTCGCCCTGAGTCTCGGCGCTGGGCGAGGCCGCCCGCAGACGCTCCGCATGAAAATACGACTCGGCCCCATCGCTCCAACGAATCGCGATCTCGTCTCCCACCATTTGAATATCTACGGGCAAATGCATCGACGTGAATCAACGCGACCGCGCCAGAAGGTCGAGCGAACACCCCAATTTTATCCGACTGCGCATCTAGCCCAACTTGGCCACTTGGTGTGCCTCCATAAAAAACCGCCGGCACCATAAAGATGCCGGCGGCAGAAACGATCGGAACGGAGTGTGCGAATTCTTAAGCCACGCGCTCAACGATCAGCGGCGGAGGCGTTGGGCGCTTCGGCGCGAGACGGTAGGCGTTCTTGAAGAACTCTAGCGCCTGCTCGAGCTTCGCTTCGTCGTTGTAGTGAATCATCATGAGCGGCTCGCCCTGCTTCACCTGCGTGCCGACCTTCTTAATTTCGGAAACACCGACCGAGTGGTCGATCTTGTCGGTCGGAACCTCTTTGCCGGCGCCGAGGAGGTGAACGCCACGGGCAATCATCGCCGCGTTGATCGTGTGAACGTAGCCGCGCTTGGGCGCTGGCAACTTTCGGATGTGTTTCGCCGCCGGGAATTTCTCCGGGTGGTCGATGAACGAGGTGTCGCCGCCCTGGGCCTTGATGAGGTCCTTGAATTTCTCGAGGGCCGAACCATCGGTGAGGTGGCGCTGCACGGTCTGCTTCGCGGAGAGGGTAGAACCGGCGACCCCGGCCAACCGCACGATTTCCATACCGAGCTTGAGCACGAGCTCCTTCATGTCCTCAGGACCTTCGCCCTTGAGCAACGCGATGGCCTCTTTGACCTCCAACGAGGTGCCGACCGTATCGCCGAGCGGCTGATTCATGTCCGTCACGAGAGCGACGCAACGGCGCTTCATCGAGCGGCCGACGCGCGTCATGGAACGAGCGAGCTGTTTGGCCTGCTCGAGATCTTTGATGAAAGAGCCGTTGCCCCACTTCACATCGATGACGAGGCCTTCGGAACCTTCGGCGAGCTTCTTGGAAAGCACGCTGCCCGTGATCAACGGCAGGCTTGGAATCGTGCCGGTCTCTTTGCGCAGAGCGTAAAGTTTGGCGTCAGCGGGCGCGAGGTCTTCGGTCTGGGCGATGATCGCGCCGCCGATGCGGGCGAGCTGCGAGGCAAACTGCTCGTTGGTGAACTGGCTCTTGAAACCGGGGACGGCCGCGAGCTTCTCTAGCGTATTGATGACATAGTCGTGTTCGACGCCGCACATCATGGGGACAACCACACCCGCAGCCATCGCGAGCGGCACCAGCACGAGCGAGGTTTTGTCGCCCACGCCGCCGGTCGAATACTTGTCGATCTTGGGCTTCGCGATGGTCGAAAGGTCGATCACCTCGCCGGAAAGCATCATTTCCTCAGTGAGATCCGCAGTCTCTTGGGCGGACATGCCCGAAAAGTAGATCGCCATCGCGAGCGCCGCCAGTTGGTGCTGGGGCATTTCTCCATCAAGAGTGCTATCAATGATGTAGCGGATTTCCTCTTGGTTGAATTCGCCGCCGTCGCGTTTCTTTTCGATTAGAAACTCAAACGTTGGTTTAACGAAGCGACGTGCTGGGATGTTGCGTTTGCTGCTCATGTAGTGATTTGCGTATAAGGGAAGAACGGCCCGTAGCCGGGAAGAGTTTGCAAGCAAACTATACCCAGAGGAAAAGTCGAGCCGGAACTGCCGCTCCCCGGTAAGGGCCACGGTATTCCGCTGAAGCCCGCTAAAGTGTTTTCGGGCAAGGCCGGCAATATTTAATGGCTAACTGAGCGCTGCCGTGCAGGGTGGACCGTGGCATGTCAGCCCCATCTACCTACCTGAACCTCGCGAGCGTGCAACTG
>JANXLP010000742.1 GCA_025355125.1 Opitutaceae bacterium
TATCGTCACCGGCAGCGCCGGCCACGCCAGCGAGAAACCCGTCCCGCTCAACCACCCCGCTTTTTTCATCTCCCTCAACGAACCCGGTTCCACCGTCCTCGACATCGACGGCCTCAAACTCGATGTCACATTCCTCAACGATAAGGGCGAGACCCGCGACACCTTCACGATCCTGAAGCAGTAGGGCGCGGTCTCCGACCCGCCCTCTACGTCCAAGGAAGCCTGCAATTGCGAGGAGCGCCGCGACGGGGCAACCCAGCCCTTCCCTCCCGCGCGAAGCGCCCCTCATTTCCCCACACCGCGCTCCGGCCCGCCCGCCGCTTTCTTACCTGCGGCCTCCATCTGCAACTGCCGGAACAACTCCCGGTTGCTGCCCTCCCGCCGCCCCGCGCAGCCCATAGTCGATGAGCCCGGCCACCTCGGTGCCAAATCCATTCTCCACGTTCAGCTTCGCCGTCGCAAAGACGAGCCCGAGGTTGGATCGAAAATTCCGCACGCCTTCATGCAGCACGCCAAGATGCGCGCGCTGTGGCGCCACTTCGCACCAGCGCCAGACCAACGCGATCAGTTGATAAACCTCCGGCAGCGGCGGCGACTGCGCGCGTGCGGCAAACAAGCGCTGCAACAACTCCGCCGTCTGCTTCGCCGAAAATTTCGCCTCGGCGTCCCATGCCCGCAGCGCGTTGTAAGTGATCCGCGCCAGCTCGTAGTAAGCCCGTGGCCGCACCACGCCCGCCTTCGTCGCCGCCTCCAGCAGCGGCCGCGCCGCCGCGTCATTGCCCGCGTCGCACTCACACAGCCCCATCACCGCCAGCAGCTCGGGATCACGCACGCCGTTGTCATAGGCCCGCCGCAACGTCCGCCGCGCCTGCGCCTCGTAGTGCGCCGCCACTTGCGGCTGCGTTTCTTTTAGAAACCCCACTTCCAACCGCTCCAAATCTCCCTTGATCCGCGCCAGCTCCGCCGTCGTCGGCTCGCGCAACTCCACGTCCGACATCGGCGTCACCTGCGGAGTGCGCAGCACCACTGCTGACGACGCTTCGATCGCCCGCGGCAAATACTCCAGCAACGCCTTCGTAACCTCAGCATAACTCACACGAAACGCCGCCTCAAAATCCGCCTCCATAACATTTCGCACACTCGCCTGTTCCACAAACCGCCACAGCGCCGCACGCCTTTCCGGTTCATCGCGATACAGCGCCCAGCGCAAAAAAAGCGCCGACTGGGATCGCCAGAGCAGATAGTGCTCCCGCCGCTCCTCGTCGCTGAACTGCGGTCCGCCATTCACGACCAGCGGTGCGAGCACCACCACGCCGTCGTTCTTAACAAAACCTTCGCGGCGCTCCGCTTCCACCTCGCGCGCCGAGGTCCACGGTATTCCGCTGAAGCCCGCTAAAGTGTTTTCGGGCAAGGCCGGCAATATTTAATGGCTAACTGAGCGCTGCCGTGCAGGGTGGACCGTGGCATGTCAGCCCCATCTACCTACCTGAACCTCGCGAGCGTGCAACTG
>JANXLP010000744.1 GCA_025355125.1 Opitutaceae bacterium
CAGTTGCACGCTCGCGAGGTTCAGGTAGGTAGATGGGGCTGACATGCCACGGTCCACCCTGCACGGCAGCGCTCAGTTAGCCATTAAATATTGCCGGCCTTGCCCGAAAACACTTTAGCGGGCTTCAGCGGAATACCGTGAGCTGCGAAATCCCGCGGGCTCAGAAGAATCGCCACCACCACCGACGGCGATATCCTGGGCGCGGGCGACCAGCAAACTCGCCAGAAAAATTCCCGCCAAAATCCGTCGAGGGAGTGCGCGCGACATGCTTCGGGACGATCCGAAAAACGCGCAAAATCTCAAGCCGTTACCCGGCCAGAATCGGTCCCCTTCCCGGGTTTCTGGCCAGACCGAGGGCTATCGCAGCAATCCCATCAAACGAAATTCACGTTGCCCCGATAGTGCTGGATCGGCTTTACGCCGACCGGCTTGGTGCGCAGTGCGCGAATACCCTCAACGGCGGCGAAGGCGCCGGTGATCGTCGTCATCAAGCACACGCTGTGGGCGTAGGACGCGGCGCGAATCTTGTTCTCGTCCTGACGCGGGATCTGGCCAGCGGGCGTGTTGATCACGAGCTGGATCTGGCCGTTCTTGATCATGTCGACCGCGTTGGGGCGGCCTTCGGCGATCTTCGCGAGGCGCTTCACAGGCACGCCGATGTCGGCGAGCGTCTTGGCCGTGCCACTCGTCGAGTAAATGGTGAAACCGAGTTCGACCAGCGCCTTGGCGAGCGCGACGGCGCGAGATTTATCGGCGTCTTTGACGCTGAGGAACACGTTGCCCTTGGTCGGTAGGCCAGGCTTGGCGGCGGCTTGCGCCTTCGCAAACGCGACGCCGAGGTCGGCGTCGATGCCCATGACTTCGCCGGTGGAACGCATCTCGGGCCCGAGCGCGATGGTGGCGCCGGGGAAGCGGACGAAGGGGAACACAGCTTCTTTGACGCACCAGTGTTTGGGCGTCTGCTCGCGGGTGAAGCCGAGGTCTTTCAGCTTCGCGCCGGTCATGACTTTGGCGGCGAGTTTCGCGAGCGGCACGCCGATGGCTTTCGCGACGAACGGCACGGTGCGCGAGGCGCGCGGGTTCACTTCGAGGACGTAGAGCTGGTTGTCCTTGATCGCGAACTGGACGTTCATGAGGCCGACGACCTTGAGCGCTTTCGCGAGCGCGTAGGTGGCGGTGCGGACGGTGTTGAGCATCTCTGGGCTCAGCGTGTGCGGGGGCATCACCATGGCGGCGTCGCCGGAGTGGACGCCGGCAAACTCGATGTGCTCCAACATGCCGCCGACGACGCTGGTCTCGCCGTCACTGATACAGTCCACGTCGAGCTCGATGGCGTCTTCGAGGAACTTGTCGATGAGCACCGGTTTATCCGGCATCACGTCGAACGCCTGACGCACGACAGCCTTAAATTCTTCCTCGCTATAAACGATGAACATGCCACGGCCGCCGAGCACGAAGGACGGACGGAGCAGGACAGGGAAACCAATCTCCTGCGCGGCCTTGAGCGCATCGGTCTCGTTCATCGCCGTGCGATTCGCGGGCGACTTGAGGCCGGTCTCGTCGAGGATGGCGGAAAATTTTTTCCGGTCTTCGGCGAGTTCGATACTCTCGGGCGAAGTGCCGATGACGTTCACGCCATTCGCCTTCAACGCGGTGGCGAGATTGAGCGGGGTCTGGCCGCCGAACTGCACGATGACACCGTGGCACTTTTCCTGCGTGTAAATCTCGAGCACGTCCTCAAGCGTGAGCGGCTCGAAGTAGAGGCGGTCGCTCGTGTCGTAATCGGTGGAGACGGTTTCCGGATTGGAGTTCACCATCACGCTCTCATAGCCGATCTCGCGCAGCGCGAAGCTGGCGTGGACGCAGCAGTAGTCGAACTCGATGCCCTGGCCGATGCGGTTGGGCCCGCCGCCGAGGATCATGATCTTCTGCTTGCCGCTCGGGGGGAGGATCTCG
>JANXLP010000036.1 GCA_025355125.1 Opitutaceae bacterium
GACGAGCTTCCCGTGATGGCCGCCGCGCTCGCGAAGAAGCAGCGCCGGATTCTCTGGGTCGCGCTCGATACGGTGCGGCCCGATGAGCCGCATTGGGAAAAAGCCCTGCGCGCCGCCAAGCAGGTCGGCGTGCCGCAATACCGGCACCGTGGTTTCCGCTACGAGCCGGGCAAGCCCCTCAAAGCGCAGATCGCTAATTTCCACAGCATGGCAAAGGAGTTCGCCGCCGCGAACAAGGAGATCGGCATTCAGGGACTTTACCAAATCCACTCGGGTGCGGTGATGGCCGGCAGCGCGGCCTGGGATCTCGATTTGATTCTCGGCGACATTGATCCGAAGCACTTCGGAGTAGCCTTCGATCCGCGTCACGTGATGGTCGAGCAGGGGCAGGCGTGGCCGAATGCGGTGCAACTCCTCGCGCCGCGCACGGTCGCGCTCTGCATGAAGAGTTTTAAATGGGACGGCGACAAAACCGTTGAAGTGCCGCTCGGCCAGGGCCGCGTGCAAAAGCCTGTCGTTGACCAAATCATCGCGGCGCACGGCGGTCCGTTGCCGATCTGCATCCATATCGAGCATTTCACGAATGCCGCCGGCAAGCTCGCGCCCGTGCCGTTCGCGCAGCGCGCGGCCATCGTCGATGCCTTCCGAGCCGACGCACGCGTGCTGCGCGGCTGGTTGGGCTTGGCACAGGGCTGAGCGCCGGCTGTGCCCGCGCGGAGCCGATGTCCGCACCGGCTCTTAACGCGACTGTCACACTCCAGCCACAGATCTGACACAATCTGGAGCTAGGGTGAATGGGTCTATGACGACCCACCGATTCCTCGCGACTGCTCCTTGCGTCCGCTCGTTTATCCGCCTTCTGGTCCGGCCCGTGCTCTGCGCGCTGGCCTGCTCGGCCCCGCTCCTGCGAGCGGCTGAAAGCGCGCCCAAAGCCGCAGGCGCCGACGAGGTGGTTTCGCTCCAGAATTTCGTGGTCACGGGCTCCAACATCAAACGCACCGATATGGAGAAAGTGGTGCCGATTACCGTGCTGAATCAGGACGCGATCGTGGCGCGGAACGCCCTCACGCCCGTCGATCTGCTCACGTCGTTGCCGCAGGTCACGAGTCTCCCGGAAAACGAAACCCGCACCGGCTCCTCCGGCGCGCGCGGCGACAACGCCAACATCAATTTCCGCAACCTTGGCGCAACCGCCACGCTGATTCTCATCGACGGCCGCCGCATGGCTATCAATCCGATGACCGCCGGTCTTTCCCAGGCGGTGAACGTCAACCAGCTGCCCAACCAGGGCGTCGATCACATCGAGGTGCTGCGCGACGGTGCCTCGTCGATCTACGGCTCCGATGCCGTGGGTGGGGTCGTGAATTACGTCATGCGCCGTGATTTTCGCGGCACTGAAGTCACGTTCCGCTACGGCTTGCCTGAACATAAGGGCGGCCAATATCAGCAGGGGACGGTAATGTTCGGAAAAAATTTTGCCGCCGGCAAAGGCCGCTTTGTGGTTACGCTCGAAGCGTTTTATCGTGAGGCAATCTACCTGCGTGATCGCGATTTTTCACGCGTTTCCAACATCAGCGACAAGATGCCCGCGCCCTTCAACGCCCTCGGCGGCGCCTTCGATGCGCGCTCGGCGCGCGGTCTCTATCCCCAGTTCCTCGTCGGCACGAGCACGACCAACAATTATCTGAAACTCGTCAACGGCGTGCCCACGCTCACCACGAGCGCGCCCACCCGCGCGGCCAATCCTGAGTATTACCTCGATCTGAATCTCTTCACGATGGCACAACCGCGCGCAAAGCGGACCAACTCCTTCGCCTCCCTCGAGTATGACCTCACGCCGCGGCTTACCGCGTTTGGCGACATCAGCTATTACAAATCAATCTCGACGATGGTGCGCCAGCCGCTCGCGCTCAATGCGCCCACCACCGACGCCTACGGGGTGGTGTCGGCCGACAATCCGTTCAACCCGTATGGCTCGCGCTTCTATGATGTGAACGGCGCGCCCAATGCCGATGGCACCGTGCGCCTCACCGGTCACGGTATTCCGCGGAAGCCCGCTAAAGTGTTTTCGGGCAAGGCCGGCAATATTTAATGGCTAACTGAGCGCTGCCGTGCAGGGTGGACCGTGGCATGTCAGCCCCATCTACCTACCTGAACCTCGCGAGCGTGCAACTGC
>JANXLP010000064.1 GCA_025355125.1 Opitutaceae bacterium
CCTGGCCACCCCGTGGCACATGCTCGAGACCGACCATAAAAACTTTTTCACCCGCTGGAGCCTCGGCAGCCTACTCCGCGAATTTTATCCGAGCGTCGAAGTCGGTTTCCACACGCCCTACCCGCTCCCCACCCGCGAAGGCACGCCGCTACATTACAACCTGTTCGCCGTCGCCACCGCCTGACCCCGCTCGCCCATTTTCGCTTTCCGCCTTTTGTCGCCAACATGACACACGCCGATAAAGTCGCCCGCTGGCTCGATGCGCAGCCCGGCGTCGGCGTCGAGATCGGTGCCCTGAAATCTCCCATCCCGGGCATCGCTCCGATCTACGTTGATCGCTACCCGCCGTTCGACGCAGAGAAAGTCTTCGCCGACTACTGGGGCTCCGCCGACTCCCTGCCCTTTCGCGACTCCTCCCTCGGCTACGTCGCCACCTCTCACGTTCTGGAACACGCCGCCGATCCCGTGCTCGCGCTCTGGGAATGGGCCCGCGTCACCCGCCACGGCGGGATCATATACATGGTCGTCCCCGACTACCGCTACACCTTCGACCACACTCGCGCGCTCACGCCTCCGGCGCATATGATCGAGGACTATAACCGAGGCACCACCTCGATCGACGGCACCCACATCTCCGACTACCTCGACGGCCTCGACTGGTCTCGCTGGGATCCCGCAGGCACGCCCCAGCGTCACGCCGCCACGCGCGAGCAACTCCGCACCGCCTACCGAGCTGCCGTCGCCGCCGGAGAGGAGATCAACATCCACTTCCACGTCTTCTCCCGCGAAACCCTCACCGCCCTGGTCGCGCTCATGAACGCCCACCCGCGCCGCCCCTGCGCGCTCACCCTAGTCGACTCCGCGGAAAAATTTCCCGCCGAGCGCGGCGACGGATTCCTCCTCGTTCTGCGCGTGGACAAGCCTCTCTGCGCTCGCTGGTCCTCCTGGCGCGACCGCCGCCGCCCCGCGCTCCTGCCCGACGCCCGCCCCTTCGTGCAATGACCGCCCGGCCGCTCCGCCTGCTCGTCACATTCTTGGCCGTCGCTCTCGTCGCCCTGCGTAAATCCGACAGCCTCCTCAATCCCCAGTTCTGGGCCGAAGACGGCGGCCTCTTCTTTATCGAGGCCGAGCGCTACGGCGGCTGGGGACTACTCTTCCGCCCTTACGCGGGCTATCTTCTGTTCATCCCTCGTCTCATCGCCGCGTTCGGGGCATGGATTCCGCTGCTCCACGTGCCCGCCTTCTACGCATGGAGCGCCCTCGCCATCACCGGCGGCGTCGCGTGGTGGCTGCAATCCCCGCGCTTAAGTCTCCCCGGCGGTGCTTTCGCGGCCATCGCCCTCGCCGCCGTCCCGCACACCGGCGAAGTGTATCTCACTCTCTGCAACGTCCAGTGGATCACCGCCCTCGGCCTCTTTGCCCTCGTGCTCGCCGACGACGCGAAAACGCCCGCCACTCGTTTCGGCGAACTCGCCCTGCTTGCGGCCGTCGGTCTCACCGGCCCCTTCATTCTATTGACCCTGCCACTTTTCATATGGCGCACCTGGAGCCGCCGTTCGCCGTGGAGCTTCGTGCTCCTCGGCACCGCGCTCGCCTGCGCCGCCGCCCACATTCCGAGCCTGCTCGCCCGCGTCCCTGACGTCACCGCCACCCCGTGGGCGCCCTTCCACCACGCCGCCATCATCGGCCGTCGCGTCGTCGTCACGCTCTTCTTTGGCACGACACCCTTCCCCGAATTCCTCTGCGCCACCCTCGCTCTCGGCACGTTCGCCGGTCTCACCTTCATTCTGTGGCGCCGCCGGGCAATCATGCCGCCTGCGCTCATCGTCCTCGCCTTCGCTCTCCTCGTGCTGGCCGCCACCGGTTACAAAGAACGCCCCGACACGTGGACCCTCAGCGAACTCAACAACGGTGACCGGTATTTTTTCATCCCAAAAATCCTCCTGCTCTGGCTCCTTGCCGCGCTGGCCGTGACATCCCGGCCCCGTCTTCGCCCCGTTTTCTTCGCCCTGCTGATTCTCCCCCTTATCTCGAACGCCCCACGCTTCCTCTTCCCGCCGGCGATCGACCAACACTGGCGCGCCTCCTGCGAACTCATCGCCCGCGGCCAACCCGTGCACGTCCCCATCCTTCCCGAAGGCAGCTCCTTTATCCACCCCGGCCGCCGTCACCTTGCCCCCTGATTCCCCGTTTCCGTTTCTCCCCGGTTTCTTCCGTGTATTCCGTGTGTTCCGTGTGTTCCGTGGGCTCCTCTCTTGATCCATCGCGCCGCGCCGGCCCCGCGATTGACGCACTGCGTCACAGCGCTACCTTGCCGCCATGACCTTCAAGGCCGCCCTCGCACTCTTCACCGCCCAGCTCCGCGAGAATCCTGCGGCGCCCCGGCCGGCGTTCCTGCTCGAGACCGTGGACCAACTGCGCGAATCGAAAATGCTCTAACGCGCCTTCGACCAAGCCCAACTCGACCTTGGGATCGTCACGCCTTCCGAGATGCAGCGGATCAACTCCGCCGTCCAAGTGGACCACACCACCGCCCATCGTGTGATCCGCTACCCGCAATATGTCTGAGCAGCACCCGCCGGCCGCTTTCGCGACCGTGCTGACCGACCCATCGCACCCACTCATCGTCGGTGGCCAGGCCGTCAATCTGGGCTGAAATCTACGTCACGGCCGAAACGGAACTTCACGAGTTCGCACCCTTCACGAGCAAAGACGCCTACATCCACGGCAACCGCGAGCTCGCCGAAATCCTTCAACGCCGCTCGGGCTGGGCGTGCCAATTCTTCAACGAGCCCCGCCAAACCGCGGTGGCCGTCCTGACCAAACCCGGCGACGCCACCACCCCGGCCCTCACAGTCGAAGTGCTTCGCTCCGTGTTTGGCATCAACATCCAAGACCTCGCGCGCAACCAAGTGCGCGAGATTCGCCCCGGAGAGCACTACCGTATCGCCGCGCCCTTCGTAATGCTCAAAGCCAAGCTCGCCAACGTCGCCCACCTCTCTGCTGAAAAACGTCCGCAAGACCTCAAGCACACCCGCATGTTGATCCCGATCAGCCGCGCCTATTTTTTGGAAATGCACGCCGCCATCGGCCGCCCCGACATGTCCGAGCGCAACTTCCTCGGCGCCGTCGCCTAAGCGACCGAGGTCATCACCTCGCCCGATGCCCGCACCGTCTCCCGCCGGCACGGTCTCGACTTACTGGCGATTTTCCCGCGCTCGCTCGCCGATTCTCCCCACAGAAAACCAGCCGCTTCGCCCTCCAGCAGCTCCCGCAACTCATCGCCCGCCCCAGCCAAGCCATAACGATACAATCGAGCGGCGTGCGCAGAGCGAAGCGCGCGAAACCAAACGGTGAACGCATCGCGTCGCTGATAAAAACCGCGCCCATGCTCCGAAGATCCGGCTCTCAACTCTCAGCTCTCAACTGAATTTCTACGGCTAAGCCCTCTCGTCCGCCCGTCTGCCGTCTCCCCTTTCCGCCCCTCCGAATTTTTCCGTGTATTCCGTGTGTTCCGTGGCCCCTCTCCGTTCTCCGTCCCTCCGTCTTTCG
>JANXLP010000190.1 GCA_025355125.1 Opitutaceae bacterium
ACCACTCGCTCACGCTCGCGGCCACGATTTCAGATCTAATCCCAAAAAACCTCGTCGGCCCCTATTTTACCGCCGGGCTCCCTCGCACGGCAGCCGCGCTCCGCTCCGCCAGCACCCGCTCCCGTTCGCGCACCGACTCCCGCGATTTCTCGATCTCCCCTCGCAGTCGCATCACTGCCACATGATCGCCGCGTAGCCGCTCCCACTCAGCCGCCGACACCCGCTGCGCAATCAGCCGCCGATTTTCCGCCCGCAATCGCGCCAGCTCGGCATTCTCCTCGCGCAACAACCCGATCTCGCCGCGCAACACCGCGCTCGCCTGCCGTTGAGCCAAGAACGCGCCGCCCACAACCACCGCCAGCACCAACAAACAAACTGTAATCGCGCGCCTCATAATCACGGCGCCGCCTTCGTCGCTGCCGATCCGGCCGCATCGCCGCCATCACCCAGCGTAAACCGAATCGGCGTTTGCATATGCGAGTTCACCATCCGCCCGCCTTTCTGACCCGCTTCAAATTTCCACTGGCGCACCGCCGCGAGCGCCGCCGCTCCGAGTTCGCGTTGCGCCGACTCCACTTCAGCCGTCGTCCGCACCTCGGCCCCACCCTGCGCCTGTCCCGACGACGCGGCCGCCACCACGAAATCTTCCAACACCATCGTCTTCGTGGCGTCCGCCGGCTTCTGCGTAACATAGGCGTTTCGCACCTCGCCTTTATCATCGACGATAAAATCCACCACCACGGTGCCCGTGATCCCCGCCTCCCGCAGCGCCGCCGGATACTGCGGACGCACCTGCGACATCGCGCGCGGCTGGCGATCCAGCTTCGGCGCCGGCCGCGCCGCGTTCGCCACCGCCGCGAGCGCCTCAGCCCGCGCCACCGTCCGCATCCGCGCCGCCAGTTCCGCCGCCTCGTCGTTCAACTTCTTCAGATCCGCGTCGTCGCCGCTCCATCCCGCCAGCTCCGCCGCCGTGCGCGCCATCTGCAAATTCGCCGAACGCAGCCCCGTTATTTGCTGATTGTCCGCTCGCAACGCCGCCGCCGTTTCGCGCAGCTCCGCCGTGCTCCGCGCTTCCAATACCAAGCCCGTCGCCCCCGCCACCGCGAGTGCGCTGCTGATCCCGATTTGTAGTTTGGTCATGCTCATAAAAGTCGCCCACACGCCGGCTCCAATCGCCGCAGCCCCACCGCCCGCGAGCGCCGCCCCGGTCACGCTCGCCGCCAGTCCCGCCGGGGCCACCGATGCGGCCTGCGCCGTGAGCGCCAGCCCGAGCGCCGCCGACGTCGAACTCACCCCGCGGCGCGCCAGCGCCGCGTGCATCTTGTCGAGCGCGCGCTCCACGCACATCCGCGCCGCATTCTCCGAGAGCCGCAGCCGCCCGCCGATTTCCCCAAAAGAATTTCCCTCGAAAAAGCGCAGCAACACCGCCTCGCGGTCGCGCTCGCCCAGTTGATCCAGCACCGCATCGAGCTCGGGGCGCAGACGCTCCCAGTCCGGCTGCGGCGCCCCGGCCGGGTTGATTTCATTCATGATAAAAGCCGCCTGCTCGCGCGCCCGCCGCCGCCGTTCCGTGCGCACCGCCTGCGCCGCGATCCGCCGCGTCGCCGTAAACATCCACCCGCACAACACCGGATGCCGCGCCAGCCGCCCCGCCTCCCGCGCCAGCGCCGTGAACACCTGCTGCGTCACCTCCTGCGCGAGCTGCGCATCGCCACCGACCCGCCGCAACGCCGCCGCATGGACGAAGTTCACCTGCCGCCGCACCAACTCCGCAAACGCCGCCTCCGATTTTTCCTCGGCATAGCGACTGAGTAATTCGGCATCTTCGTTCATGGCGGTTCGGCTTCGACTGATTCGACTCCGACTATAAATAGCCGCCCGCCGCAAAACCGCACAAAAAACTCAAACTACTCCGCTCGTCGGCCCGCACCTACGTCTCCGCCATCGTTCCGATTAAAAACCGATCCTTTTTCACAGGAGTAATACCGAGTTCGATCCGAGTCCGACCTCGGCTCCCTCTCGGTTCGCCTCCTGTAAAAATCATCCGAGCCATCATCCCTCTCTGCGATTCCGTCTTCTCTTTACTTACCCGCTCCTGCTTCCGTCCCCTTCAACATCGCCGCATATTTCTCCACCGCGCTCGCCGGCACGCCCAGCTTCCAAACCGAACCCTCCTGCCGCAGCGAAACGGCCATGAACCGCGCACCCGCACCCGTGGGTGGCAGCAAATTCACCACGATGTGCCGTCCGCTCGCATCTTCGGCTTTCGGATCGAAAATCTGCGCCATGCCGAGCGGCACATCCTTCGCCGTCAGTGCCGCGATCAACCGCTCAGGCGTCCCATATTCCTTCCGCGTCGCCTCAGGCAGCCCAGCCAACAACGCCTCCGCCTTTGCCCGCACGCCCGGGTCGAACACCAGCAGGCTCGCGAGTTTGTCCACGTCTCCTCCGGCCGCCGCCCACAGCACCGTCTCCAACGTCGCCACCGGCGTTGCCGTGCCCGCATTCCGCCACTCGCTCGCGCGCACCTGTGTTTCCAAAATCGAAAGCTTCGGCGGACGGGCCTCCTCTTCCGCTCGGGCTGTCGCCACACGCGCCGGATCATACGCCTGCCGTCGCAACGTTTCGATCTCGCCGCGCAACCGCGTCAACGCCGCCCGATCCCCGCGCAACGACTCCAAATCGACGGAAGAAATCTGACTCGCCCGCAACCGCGCATTCTCGGCCTCAAGCCGCGCCCGCTCCTGTTGCTGATCGCGCAAACTTCCGAGCTCCGCCCGCGTGGTTGCCCCCGCTTGCCGCTGCCACACCGCTGTGAAAATAAATCCGCTCACCAGCAAGGTCAGCGTCGCGAAGAAAATAATAGGCCGACGCATGACTCAAAACCAGCTGGCCATCTTGGTCGTTGCTTTGCCCTTCTCCGTCGTAAACACCATCGGAATCATTACCCGCGTGTTCACGGGGAGCCCTGCTTTTTGCCCTGGATCAAATTCCCATTTTTTAATCGCCGTAATAGCCGACGCCGCAAACTCCGGGTGCGTCGAACTCACTGCACGCGCTTCCTGCACCTTGCCGCTGGCGTCGACGACAAACTCAATTAGTGCTTCGCCATTGATGCCGGCACTCCGAAATGCCGCCGGATAAAACGGCATCGCTTGAAACATCGGCTTCGGCTGTAGATCCACCTTGGCGGCCGGAAAAATTTCGCCGTGCACCACAGCTGACACCAGCGACTTCTTCGCCTGCACGACCATTCGACTCTGCACCTGCATCTGCGCCTTCAGCCTCGCCGCCTCCTCACCGAGCCGCGCCAACTCCGCATCATCCGCGCGCAGCGCCCCGACTTCATTCGCGTCGCGCACCAGCCGCGCATTTTCCGCCGCCAGCGCCACCATTTTCCCATCCCGCCCCCGCAACCCCGCCAGCTCATCACGCAGCGCCGCATTCGCTTTCGACTGCACCGCCACGCCACCAACGCCGAGCGCGATCACCGCACCCGCGATTCCCAACTGCAATTTTGTCATGCTCATAAAAGTCAGCACCACCCCGCCACCACCACCGGCCGCCGCGCTCACCAGCGCCGCCCCCGTCACCGTCGCCGCCAGTCCTGCTGGCGCGGCCATCACCGCCTGATTTCCCAGCGCCAGCGCCAGCGCCGCCGTCGTCGAGGTCAGCCCGCGCCGATCCAGCGCCACGCGTAGTTTGTCCATCGCCCGCTCCACGCGCATCCGCGCCGCATTCTCGCCGAGCCCCAGCCGCGCCCCCACGCCCGCATAATCGCGCCCCTCGAAAAACCGCAGCAGCACCGCCGCGCGATCCGCCTCGCCCAACTCCGCCAGCGCCGCATCCAGCACCGGCCGCACGCGCCCCCAGTCGAGTGTCTCCGCCCCGTCATCGTCGTGAAATCGCTCCTGCATAAGCTGGGCCTCAGTCTCGCGCGCCTGCCGCCGCCGCTCGCCGCGCACCTGCTTCGCCGCCGCATAACGCGTGCTCGTAAACAGCCACCCCGCCAGCACCCGATGCCGCGCGAGCGCACCGGCCTTCCGCGCCAGATCCACGAACACGACCTGCGTCACGTCCTGCGCGAGGTCCGCGTCGCCGTTCACCTGCCGCAACGCCGCCGAGTAAACCAGATTCACATGCCGCCGCACGATCTCCGCAAACGCGTCCTCCGCGCGGTGCTCGACATACCTGCGCAACAGTTCGGCATCGTTGTCCTCGTTCATCTGCATTCACCCAATAGCACCCGCCGCCGCACAAATCGCACAAAAAATTTCCCCGGCCGCGTGAGCACGCCCACCCGCCTTCACTTCCCCCACAAACCGGCCCCCACCGCGCCATCATCTGAAAACGTAAAAACTACTTCGCCCTTCGCCTCGATTTTTTCGCGCCCCGCCAGACGCAGATACGTCCCGCCCTCCGCACCCAGCGCTTCCTCCAGATGTTTCACCTCCGACGGCGTAAACCGCCACTGCGCGAGCGCCGCCTCCACCGCCTCTTGAAACTCCCGCGAGAATCGCGACGGCAGCGCGAGATGGCTGAGGCTGGGCATCACCTCAACCACCCGACCCTCAGTATCGATGGTGATTCGCACCGCGACGGTCACCACGCCCAACTTCGCCCCGCGCGCCACCCTCGGATACGCCGCCTCCGCCAGCGGCTGAATCGGCTGCGCGTCCGTCACCACATCCCGCGTGGTCGCCACCCCGATGGACATCCGCGCATTCGCAGTCGCTGGCGGCGGCACCGGCGGCACAAATTGAAACCAACTCCTCCCCGTCGCTTCTGATTGAGCGACATGCCCACATCCCGCAAACGCGCCCATGCACGCCAGCCCGGCACACATCAGCCCCGTAAAAAACCATCTCCGCAAATCCTTCGGCTGCATCATTACTGTTTAGCCCCTCCATTATCATTCTGTGAGAACTATTTTTTCACAGAGCGCACAAAGTCAGCCAACGAGCCCACGCAGCCCTGCACGCATCTCTGCACGCGGTCATGCTCTGTAGCCTCTGTGACAATCTCCGTGTCCTCTGTGTCTCACGCATGGGTTTCCGTTGAATAGGGTTCATGCGGATTAGCACCCTCCAACCTCATAAATCGCACAAAAATCAGGCACCGACGGCCCAATTCCCCGTCAAACAACCTCCCCTCCTTCTCCGTCCCCGCTTTCCTGAGTCCCCTATTCAAAAAACGTCCGCTCACCACTCCCCCTCCAGTCTCTTCCATGTCCACCACCGCCCATCGCATCGACTACCTCGAATTCGCCACCCGCGACCTCGTCGCCGCCAAAACCTTCCTCGCCGCCGCCTTTGCGTGGACCTTCACCGATTACGGCCCCGACTACGCCGCCTTCAACGACGGCCGGCTCAAGGGCGGCATCCGCATCGATCCCGACGCTCCGCTCACGACCAACGCTCGTGCCATCTTCTTCGCCGAAAATTTGGAAAATTCCCTGGCCCAAATCCAAACTCTCGGCGCCGCCATCACCGCCGCGCCCTACGAATTTCCCGGTGGCCGCCGCTTTGAATTTACCGCGCCGGGCGGACTCGCACTCGCCGTCTGGAGCGACCGCCGCATCGACGGATCTAAAATCGCGTAGTTCAGAGGAAAAGACCGGGCTTTGGCCTTGTGGGCGCCAGCCGCTTGCACCAAGCGTAGAGGCTGCATGAAACGATACCCGACGCTCCTCGCCGCCCTCATTTTCAGCGTCGTTATCAGTCCGCTCGCCCGCGCACAGTTCGCCTGGTCGCCCACCGCCGCCACCAGCACCTTCGCAACCGCCGCCAACTGGACCGGCGGCGTCGCCCCCTCGGGCGGCCCCTTCCTCACGTTCGGCGCCTCGACGCAGACAAGTGTCGTGTTCGGAGCCAGCACGAGCGCGTCCTCCGTTTCGTTCACCGGCCTCTATCCCCTCTACACTCTTTCGTCATCCAACGGCTCCACGCTGAGCCTCTCCAGCGGCATCAACGTGGACTCCGACTCCGGCAGCGCCACCGGCGTCACCTTCGCCTCCAGCCTCTCCCTCGCCCTTACGGCTAATCAATCTTGGGGCATTTACCTCGCCCGCACCCTCGCCATTTACGGCAACATCTCCGGTGCCTACAGCATCACGAAAAATTACGACGGCACGCTCATCCTCGGCGGGGCGAACACCTTCTCCGGCGGCCTCACGTTTCAAGTCGGCACCCTCTTGCTGGCCTCCTCATCCACCTACTCCGCTCCTAACGTTACGTCCGGCCCCGTCGGCACCGGGACGCTCACGTTCACCAATTACAACCCAAGCTCCGATCCCGTCCTCGGAGTCACGGCAACAACTACGACGCTGCACAACGCCATCTCTATCACGCGGACCAACCTCGTCGTTGATACCGGTGCCAGCCCCAACACGCTCACGCTAGCCGGCCTAATCTCCAACTACGGTCGCCTCACCAAAATCGGCACCGGCACCCTCGCGCTCAGCGGTGCCAACATTTTCACCGGCGGCGTCACCGTCAGCGCCGGCACCCTCCTGCTCGGCGGCATCAGCGATGTTCGCTACATCTCGATGCCCTACGACATCATCTCCAGCCCCGTTGGCACCGGCATTGTCACCCTCGCCGCCGGCACCACCCTCGCCCCCAAGACCGGCTCCGGGAAAGTGCTGCTTTTTAATCGCGTCGTTCTCACCGGCGACGCTTCCATCGGCGTAGCCGGGTCCACCGACGAACTCCGCTTCGAGACCAAACAGGACCTCGATGGCGGCCTCCGCGGCTCCTCCTCAGGACGCACCGTCACCATCAAAGGCGGCATCGTCACTCTCGCCGCCGACCCCACCTCCGGCTCCCGCGGCACCTACAACATCGACACCTACGCCGTGGATTCAGGCGCCGCCCTGGTTTTCGCCTTTCAAAACGCCCTGCCCGTCACCGCTGTCACCGCCGCCGCCGGCAGCTACGTGGGCGTCGCCAACGGCGCTCTGGAGACCGCCCCTTCCACCTACAACACCAGCGTCGGATTCCTTTCCACGGCCAACCTCCTCATCGCCAAACTCTCCCCCACCGGCTTCGCCGGCACCTTCGGCTTCGACAGCGAAGATCCGATGAACCCCGGCACCTACACCGGCACCCTCGATTTCTCGGGATTCACCAACGCCAACTTTACCGGCCTCAGCACCCTGAGCTCGGCCATCATCGGCACCGGCGCCACCCTCTTCGCCCCCAGCTCCGGCCCCAACTCCGGCAAGCTCACCTTCTCCGCCCTCAACGGCGGCACCCTCATCGTCGATACCGCCCTCCTCACCGCGCGTAATTTTACCAACGGCATCACCATCGGCGGCGACAACGGTCGCACCGACGCCGGTTCCGTAGTCCTCCGCAACGCCTCCAACAACTACACCGGCGGCACCACCCTCCAGAGCGGCACCCTCTCCATCCGCGACGCCGCCGCGCTCGGTGCCGGCACCCTCACCGCCACCAACGCCACCACTGCCCCCACCGGCTCCGCCACGGCCCCCAAACTCACCACCACCCTCGCCGGAAACTCCGCCCTCGGCCTCACGATCCCCAACGCCCTCGTCGTCAACACCAGCTACGCCTCCGCCACCTACGGCCTCGGCATCGGCGGCATCGACGACTTCACCCTCTCCGGCGCGATCACCGGCTCCGGCGTCATCGACAAATACGGCGCCGGCACCCTCACCCTCACCGGCGACGGCAGCGCGTTCACCGGCAAAATCAACATCCTCGCCGGCACCCTCAGACTCGGTGGCGGCGGCACCACCGGCACCATCACGGGCAACATCGCCAACGCCGGCACCCTCGCCTTCAACCGCTCCGACGCCGTCACCTTCGCCGGTATCATCTCCGGCGCCGGCTCCGTCACCCAACAGGGCTCCGGCTCCCTCACGCTCACCGCCGCCAACACCTACACCGGTTCCACCCAGCTCAACGGCGGCAGCCTGCGGATTGGCACCAGTTCCGTCTTCGACGGCACCAACATCACAAGCGGTCCGCTGGGCCGCGGCACCCTCAGCTTCGGCGGCGGCACCCTCAGCCTCGTCAACACCGGCGCCACGACGCTCCTCCACAACGCGATCAGTTTGGGTTCCGAGAATACCGTCAGCATCAATTCCGGCACCGGCTCCCTCACGCTCGCCGGCGTCATCTCGGGTCTGAGCGGCCGCTTTACCAAAACGGGAGCCGGCACCCTCGCTCTCACCGGCGTCAATACCTACAGCGGCGGCACCACCCTCAGCGAGGGCACGCTCCTTATCGGCGCCGACACCGCCCTCGGCAATTCCTCCGGTGGCCTCGTCTTTTCCGGCGGCACTTTGAAATTCTCCGCCGCCGTCACCAGCGCCCGCGCCATCACCCTCTACTCCACCCCGCCCGCCATCACCAACCCTGATCCGAACGCAGGCACCCAGGCCGCCATGACCTCGGGCGTGGGTGGCAGCAACAAGCACGGCGACGGCACCTACTCCGCGCTCAGCGATTCCGGCCCCGCTCTCGACCGCGTGGTCAGCTCAGTAGGCACCATCAACACCGATACCTTTGCGGTCACGCTCTCCGGCATTATCTCGGGTCTGGGTGACCTCACCAAGGAGGGCGCCGGCACCCTCACGCTCACCGGCGTCAACACCTACTCCGGCGGCACCACCATCAACGCCGGCACGATCCTCGTCGGCGCCGATACCGCTCTCGGCAATTCCTCCGGCAGCCTTACCTTCGGCGGCGGCACCCTGAGATTCTCCACCGGCTTCACCAGCACCCGCGCCATCACCCTCAACGCCACCGGCGGCACCATCGACACCAACGCCTACCAGACCACCCTCTCGGGCATCATATCCGGCACCGGCGCCCTCACCCACCAGGGCACCGGTATCCTCACCCTCTCCGGCGCCAATACCTACACCGGCGGCACCACGATCCAAGGCGGCGGTGTCCTCGAATTCACCGCCAACAACAACCTCGGAGCCAACACGAGCGTCGTCACCCTCAACGGCGGTCTCCTCCGCACCCAGGCCGCCATCGCTGATTTCACTCACGCCATTCAACTCGGCGCCTCCGGCGGCAACATCAATTCCAACGGCTTCAACTCGACTCTCTCCGGTGTGATCACCGGCAACGGCCTCCTCGCCTTCCAGTCTGGGACCGGCAACGGCATCCTCACCCTCACCGCCGCCAACACCTACACCGGCGCGACCTACGTTGACAGCGGCACGCTCCGCATCGGCGCCGTCAAC
>JANXLP010000071.1 GCA_025355125.1 Opitutaceae bacterium
TGGTGGCGTTGTTGATGGCGCCGAGCGGGGCGAGGACTTGGTCGAAGCCGTTGCCGGAGGTGCGGTTGAATTTGGCGGTGCCCTTGAACATGAGGTGCTCGAGGAGGTGGGTCGCGCCGGTGGTGCCGGTGACCTCGTTGCGCGAGCCGACGCGGTAGGTGACCATGAAGGTGAGCACGGGGGCGGAGTGCTCGGGCATGAGGAGGACAGTGAGGCCGTTGGCGGCGAGGGTGTATTCCGAGATGGCGCCGACGGTTTTGACGAAGGTGAAGCCGTCGAATTTGGCAGGTGATGGAGCGGGCGTCTCGGCGGCACGGAGGGCGCTGAAGCAGGTGAGTGCGGCAGCGAGGAGGCGAATAAGGCGTTTCATAGATATGACGTGTAAAGAGCGCATCGTAGCCAAGAGCGGACCGCCGCCAAGTGGTTCGCGACGAAAAGTCCGGTGACGGGAAGGGCGGGCTGGACGCGGGATGGGCGGCGCGGCGGAATCAGGGGCAATCAGCGGCTGGCAGGCTTGCGGGCGAGGCGGCGGGACTGGGGGGCAGGTGCTGGAGGAGTCGTGGGCGCGGAGACGGGGAGCGCGGTGCGGGCCCGGGTAACCCGGCGCGCGTGGCGGTTGGGCCGGCGCTTGATCTGCGCGTGGTGGGCCGGATCGAGCGGCACGCCGAAAAACTGGAGGCACTCAAGACACATGGACGGGTGCTGACGCTCGCGGAGTAACGTGCGGCGGGCGACTTATTTTGCTGGGCGCCCGTGGGACTGCCGGTTTCTGGGTGGCCTCGAGCGGTGGGCCGGCCATCGTCGAGATCGCTTTTACGACCCATGGCCGCCGCACCCGAGGTTGTTTCGATCCCACGCACCTACGCCGAGCTGAAACGCGAGGTGGATCGCGTGCTCTTGCTTGGGCGGCGGGCGGTGGACGTGGCGTGGCTCCGCACCTATCACGAGACCGGCCGGCTGATCCACGAGCACCTGCGGCGCAACGAGGACCGCGCCGACTACGGCGCCAAGGTCGTGGGTCGCCTCGCCGTGGAGACCGAGGTGAGCACGCGCGTGCTTTACCAGTGCGTGCAGTTCTACCGGTGTTTTCCAATTGTGCAGAATTCTGCACAATTGGGCTGGAGCCATTACCAGCTCCTCTGCCAGGTGATCGAGCCGGCGGAGCGCAAGACCCTAGCGGCGCAGGCGTTGAAGCAGCAGTGGACCGTAGGCGAATTGCAGACCCGCGTGCGGGCGCTTAATGCCGCTTTGGAAGTGAACGAGGTCGGCGGGGCACCGCGTGCGGCGTTGCCGGCCGTGAAGCTGCTCACGCCCAAGCGGGGCACGGTCGGCCGGTATCGGGTGATCGGGCGCGACGATGGACTGGCGGTCGATGTGGGGTTCAAATTGTATCGGCCGCTCGCGCCGGGCGAGGCGCTCGGGCTCAAGGCCGGAGTGATTGTCGGTGCGGGCGATGGCGATTACGGGATCAAGCCCGCGCCCGAGGCAAAGTCGGCGGACTTGTTTACCTATCGGATAAAAATCGGCCGCGTGATCGACGGCGACACGCTGCTCGTGACAATTTTGCTCCCGCAGTGCGAGATGGACGAGAAGCTGCGCCTGCGCGGGCTGGATTGCCCGGAGATGGACACGCCGGCCGGCAAGGCGGCGAAGCGCTACGTGGAGACGCTGCTCGTCGAGACTGCCGAGGTGATCATCACGACTTCGAAGGTGGACAAATACGACCGCTACCTCGCCGACATGCACCTGCGGCAGCGCTCCGGTGAAACGATCTTCCTGAACAACGCGCTCCTGGTCGGCGGCCACGCCGTCCCGATGGGCGAAACGCAGGCGGAGTGGACGCCGTGAAGGCCCGAGAGGCGGACGGCGGGTGCGAGAGGGGTCGGAGGTAGGTCCACGACCAACCCGGGGTTGCGCCGCCGCGCGCCGGTCCCCAAAAACGCCGCACCCGTGCTCACCTCCGAAACCAAGCGCCGCCTCGACGCCTGCCGCGACCTCCTCGTCGGCAAACTCCCTCTCCCCACCGATCAGGTCGAGCATCACCCTCGCGCTCATCTACAAGTTCATGGACGACCTCGACGAGGAATCCGTGGCCATGGGTGGAAAGCGCTCCTTCTTCATCGGCCCGCTCGCCCAATACCGCTGGCGCGCCCTCCTGCCGCAGCCCGTCTCCGGCGACCAGCGCGTTGCCCTCTTCTCCGAAGGCGTCGAGGCCATCGGCAACGCCAAGACCGGCGCGCACCTGCCTGAACTTTTCCGCGATATTTTCCGCAACGCCTTCCTGAAATTCCGCGACGGCCGCATCCTCACGCTCTTTCTCAACGAGGTGAACGGCTTCGCCTACTCGCACAGCGAGGAGCTGGGCAACGCCTTCGAATACCTCCTCCTGTGCATGGGCACGCAGGGCGAAAACGGCCAGTTCCGCACGCCCCGCCACATCATCGACTGGATCGTCGCCTGCCTCGATCCGCAGCCCACCGACAAGATCCTCGACCCCGCCTGCGGCACCGGCGGCTTCCTCGTCTCCGCCTACCGGCACATCCTCAATAAACACACCTCGCCCGGCTCCAAGCTGCCCGGCGACAAGCTCGGCCACGAGCAGCGCCAGCGCCTCTACGCCAACTTCACCGGCTACGATATCACCGACCTCATGGTGAAGCTCAGCAAGGTGAACCTCTTCCTCCACCAGTTCCCCAGCCCCGCGATCCACATCTACGATACCCTCAGCAACGACGCCCGCTGGTCCGAGAAAGCCGACCTCATCCTCGCCAACCCGCCGTTCATGACGCCCAAGGGCGGCGTCACCCCGCACACCAAGTTCCGCGTCCCCGCCAAGAAAGCCGAGGTCCTCTT
>JANXLP010000105.1 GCA_025355125.1 Opitutaceae bacterium
GGCGAAATCATGCCTTAAAGACGGCCTTGCATTCCTTCGCTGTAAGCCCGGCTTCGCCCATGAACGAACGTTGCTCGGTGAGTTCCCCCAAACCCCAAGGCCCGACCCTTTTTTGGCCCCGGCCAGACCCTTCCGCCACCCACTTTGGGGACGTTGCCGACCGAAAACTAACAAACAACGGCCAGACCCCCTCGGCTCGGCACTCTCTCTTTCTGGTCTCTCTTCAGTCTAACAAAGCGCCATTCAAATCCGCCCCCTTTTTCAGGTCTCAGGCGCCGTGGCCCAGTCGCAGCCGTTTTTCAGGAAGCTGGACAGGCTTGGTTCAACCGGCACGATTTACACATAGATGAATAGCAACCGAGCTAAAAACGCCGCGCTAAAGTCTCCCGGCGTTGTGTCCAAGATGTCCCGTCCCGGCGAAGTGCGTCCGCTTAAAACTATCGACCTCTTTTGCGGTGCCGGCGGGCTGGCGGAAGGCTTTCGCCAAGCCGGTTTCCAAAGTATCGGCGGTGTCGATGTGGACCCCGATGCCGTCGCCACGTTCGCAGCCAATTTCCCCGACGCCGAAGCCATTTGCGGAGACATTCGGAACCAAGAGATCCGCGAGCGCACGCTGACGCTGGCGAAGCGAGCTGACATCGTGATCGGCGGCCCGCCTTGCCAAGGATTCTCCCAAGTCCGCAATCACTCGCGCCTGATCGACGACCCAAAAAACTCCCTTTACCGCGAATTCGTCCGCGTGCTCGGCGCAGCCTTGCCCCGCGCCTTCCTGATGGAAAACGTCACCGGCATGGATCAGATGGGCGTGCGCGATCAGATCCTCGAAGACCTCACGCTGAACGGGCTATACCGAGTGCGCTCGCAAGTGGTCGATGCTGCCGATTTCGGCGTGCCCCAATCTCGCAAACGGCTGCTTTTTATCGGTCTTCACGCCTCGCTAAATATCGAGCCGCCGTTGCTTCAAGGCACCGGCGTGACCGCCGCCATGTCCCTCGCCCGTCATAATGGCAAAGCCCCCGTCCACTACGAAGTGGAAGCGGCTGACACTCTCTGGGCTTCTTCGCTCACTGGCATTCTGGACGATCCCGCGAACCTCCGCATTGTCACAGTGGCACAGGCGATTTCCGATCTTCGCGAGCTGCCTGTCGGAGGTCGCGAAGACAGCATCGCTTACGACCGTCTTCCTCCCCCGGAATCCGCTTACCAATCCCTGATGCGACAAAACGCCGGAGAGCTGGTGAGTAATGTTCGGGTTCCACGGATAAACGCCGACACGGCGCTGCGCCTCCAACACATCCCACAAGGCGGCAATCACCGTGACCTCCCGACATCGCTGCTCAAGCGTTACCTCACCGACAAACGATGGGGCCAAGACAACGGCTCGGGACTCCTTTCCCGACGCCATTTCTACGCCTACCGGAAACTCCATCCGGGCGTTTGGGCATGGACGCTCAACACCAAGGCCGACTCCGCCTATCACTACTCCGTCACTCGCGCGCTTTCCGTTCGTGAATTCGCCCGCATTCAGTCGTTCCCGGATCGCTTCACGATCACTGTCGATTCCCGCAAAGGCCCTTTACCCGGTCGTATAGATGGCGGCGGCGCACACTCCCGTTATCGTCAAGTCGGCAACGCCGTCCCTCCATTTCTCGCGCGCGCCGTGGCTTGCGCGTTAAAAGAGCTGCTCAAGCCAGATAACGCCAAGGCCGCGTCGCAGACCCTCGTTGCGCAATAAAGTCGCCTTCTCGTCCACCCGTCACGATGCCCAAAATCCTTCGGCCTGCCGCAACAAAACTCACCCCGTTTGGCGCGGAAAATCGCCGAAAACTGATCGCCCGCTATTTTGACACCCATGGCCGGCCCACTACGGACACGGCTTGGTTGCGAGTTTACGGACTCTTGCTCTGGATCGATGCCAGCACAGGACTCGCCCACTGCTATGAAAGCGACAAATGCCAGCCGGGAAAACCGTGGTATTCGCGATCCCTCGCTTTTCATGCCTGGCTCGCCTCCGCGTTCAAAACCGATCCGCGTAACCTCAAGATTTCGCTCGATTCTTTATTCCACGAAGCATTGGAGACCTATCTCGATCACATCGAGTCTCTGCGAAAATCACAGCAAGCCAAAGGCGCTACCGAGCGAAATGCCTTTCTTCCCGCGTCATTCCCCTTGCCCGGCACTGACCCGGAAATGGAGAAAATCATTATAGAGGTTCTCGCGCCCTACTTCGCGAAAAGCCCGCCGCAAGAAGTGCTGGAGCGTCTCGCCCAACGCCTGCGCGACTACTGGAAGCAGGAAAACAAACGCAAAAATCTGCTCGGTGAAGGATTCGAGGACGTATTGGCCGAGACGGTGTCCGCCATTCACCCGAAGCTTCGCGTCCGCACCCGCACCAGCGTCGCCGATATTCAAGGCTTCTACGCTCCGGGGGCAAAAGACAAAGCGACGAAAGTCGATCTGGTAGTCGAACATCCCGACTGGCCCCGTCCCGTGTTGATAAACGTCAAGTGGTCTGTGCGCGCCGACCGCGAAGATCAGCTCTGGGATGATTTCCAAGAATATATTCGCTTTGATCGCGATGGTCGCGGCTTCGACCACTATCTACTGACAAACGAGTTCGATCCGGCTCGACTAAACGCGCTTTGCGACCGTCGCCAAGCCAACAGCCACGTCTTTAAAAACATCGTGCATATAAGCACCGATAGCTTGTGCGCCGCCTATGGATCGGCATTGGGGAAAAGCGCACGAGCCGACAGTTCCTTTCAACGAGTCGCAGGCCAAATCACCACCAGGCGACTCATCAGCCTTGCCGACTGGTTGACCAATCTCACGCCTGTCCGAAAAATTAAACGGAAGTAATTCGAACGCAAAACAGAGTCCGATTAAACTATTTATATGAGAGGTAGTGGGCGACGTTTCGCCTACCCCACCCGACACGGCATCAGCGCGGCGTCTTGCATGCCGTGGATGATTTTTTTGTCGGGCGGGCAAAAGGTGGCGAGGGCGCCGGAGAGGCGGGGTTGGCCGGCGACGACGAAATAATAGGGGCAGAGGCGGAGGCGGCCGTCCACTTCGACGGCGGTCATGGCGGGCGCGGCGCTTTCGCGGGGTGAGGGCGCCCCGCCTACATCGGGAGCGGCGGGGCGATAGACGCGGTGGCGCGCGCGGCGGGGTTTTTTGTAGATCTGGAGGATATGGAGATTAGTCGGGGCGAGTTCGAGGGCGCGTTCGATGCCGTGCAGCCACTCTTCGCGCGAGCAATCACTGCCGAGGATCACGCTGCGCGCGCCCCGGGCGGTTTCGTGGTAGCCGGAAATCTTAATGATGAGGTCGCGTTCTTTCTGGGTGGCATTCGCGAGGTCGCGCCACTCGCTGAGCGCGCGGCCGGCGGCGCGGGGGCCGTCGAGAATCGCGCCGGGCGGGAGCGGCGCGGGGTCCATGATCCAGGAGGGTGGAATCAGGGTGCGGAGGAGTTTCAACGCGCGGCCGCTGAGGGCCTCGGCCCAGTAATCGGCGAGCAGGTGATGGTGGAAAAGCGCGAGGGCGAGTTTCTCCTCCTGAAACGGGCGCATCGGGGGCGCGAGGGCGACTTCGCCGGCGGCCCAGGATTCGAAGATGAATTTCTCGGTGCGGATGTTGGCGAGGTCGAAGAGTTCGAAAAAACGGTAGATGACGTCGATTTTCTCTGGGTTGCCGTCGGCGGAGAAGAAGAGAGAA
>JANXLP010000165.1 GCA_025355125.1 Opitutaceae bacterium
TTTAACGCGACGATCCGCAAGATCACGACAGCCGGCACGGTGAGCACATTGGCGGGTGTGGCGGGCGAAGAGGGTTTTGTGGATGGCGCCGCTGCGACCGCGAAGTTCAACCAGCCCTATGGCATCGCGGTCGATGCCGCCGGCACGGTCTTCGTGGCCGATACCTATAATCGCGCGGTGCGCCGGATCGCCGGCGGCACGGTGACGACGCTGAACGGCACCAACTCCCGTTTCTATTATCCGCAGGGGATTGCCACAGACACGGCGGGAAACCTCTACGTGGCGGATGGCGACAACCAGGGCATTGCGCGCGGTGTGTTTATCGCCTCGCCCGCTTCCGGCGGCGCCATCGCCAGCGTCATCGTGGCCACGGGTGCCACCGCGAACTTCACGCTCGGCACGGCCGTGGCGCAGACAACCTACCAGTGGCAGGCCTCCGTCGATGCGGGCGCGACCTGGACCAGCCTTAACAACGGCGGGAATTATGCCGGCGCCACCAGCGTGACGCTCACGGTGAGCGGCACCACGCTCGCGATGAGTGGCACCCGTTACCGCGCGATTCTCACCAATGCCGCCGGCACGGGTATCAGCGGCACCGCCACGTTGACCATATCGGCGACCGGCACGGGTGTGGGCCCCACGGGCACGGCGCGGCTGATCAACGTCTCCGTCCGCACCTTTGTGGATACGGGCGCGAACAATCTCACCGTGGGCTTCGGCATCAGCGGAGCGGGCACGAAGCAATTGTTGATCCGCGGCGTGGGCCCCACGCTCGCCAACTTCGGCGTCACGGGCGTGCTGAGCACCCCCACGCTCGCGCTCTACAGCAGCGCCAGCGTTCTGATGAATGCGAATACGGGCTGGGGCGGCGGTGCCGCGCTCGTCACGGCATTTGCCTCCGTCGGCGCCTTCGCGTTGCCGGGGACCTCCGTCGATACGGCGCTCTACCAATCGCTCGCGGCGGGCACGACCTACAGCACGATCATCAGCGGCGCGAACAACACCACGGGCGTCGCCCTGGCCGAAGTTTACGATGCCGATGCGGGCACGCCGGCGACGCGGTTGACGAATGTCTCGGCCCGCGCGTTTTCCGGCACGGGTGCCAACGTGCTGGCGGCGGGTTTCGTGATCGGCGGCAACGGCACGGATACGCTGCTCATCCGCGGCATCGGTCCGGCGCTCACTCAATTCGGAGTGGCGGGCGCGATCGCGACGCCCCAGATCACGCTCTACAACGGCGCGGGTCAGCAGATCGGCACCAATGCGGCCTGGGGTGGTGGCGCGGTGTTGACCGATGCGTTCTCACGGGTGGGCGCGTTCACGCTGGCGGCGGGCTCGGCCGACTCGGCACTGCTGGTCACGTTACCGCCCGGCTCCTACTCGGTGCAGCTCAGCGGCACCAACGGCACGACGGGCGTGGGCCTGATCGAGGTTTACGAGATGCGCTGATCCGCGGACGTTCGTCTCTTTCTCCGCGTGAGGCCCGGTGCAGCGATGCACCGGGCCTTTTTTTTTTGGCGTTGGGGCGATGGCGTGGGCTTGGGCGCACAAAAAAGCCCCGCGAAGACGCGGGGCTTTTTTTGCGCCGGGGTAAACCGGCTACGTTGGGTTTGTGGTGGACGGAGTGCTGGGGCGCTCTCTCCACTCAACAGGAGAAGTCTCAGGGCAAATCGTGCCCCTCTTTTTTTTGACGCCCACTTATTGAGACCGGGACAACAGACGGACGGCCGAGGTTGGGGGGGCGGACCTTCAGCCCGCGCTGCAAGAGGCCATGCGTGGGCTGAAGCGCCGCGCTCCCGTGGAGACGCCGTCGTCGGTTCAATGTGCGAGCTTCAGTAAACCGTGGAGTAGACCAGGGACCGCGTGCGCCCGGAAGCGATACGATCAAGAGCGAACGCCGGCCGGCTCTCGCGTTCCGCGTTCAAAGGCGCGAAGTGCCCGAGCTGGAGCCAGTCGATCAGGCATTTGGCCATGTGCATGAGGCCATCGAGGTTGCTGGGTTTCACCAGATAGGAATTGGCGCCCAGATCGTAGGCCCGCTCGATGTCTTCGGCCCGGCCGGACGCACTCAGGATGTAAACACGCAGCCGTTTGAGCGAAGGCTGGCTGCGCAGCCACTCCAGGACCTCGAAGCCGTTTTTGCGCGGCATGTTCAAATCCAGCAGCACGGTGGTGGGGAAAGGGAACTGCTTCCGGTCGCTGTAGCGGCCATCGCCGTGCAGGTAGGCGATCGCCTCTTCGCCGTTGCGGGCGAACTGGAGTGGCTGGGAGAAGCCGGCTTTGCGGAAAATGGTGCTCATCAGCAGGGCGTCGTTTTCGCTATCATCAACGAGGAGGACAATGGGATCTTGGATGTTCATGGGATTCCTTTTCTTCGGGTTGGTGGGATGGAGGGGAGCGGGGCCTTGGTAAGATCGATCCAGAATTTGCTGCCGGTCCCGGGGGCGGACTCGAGCCCGACACGTCCGCCCATCCGTTCCACGCCCTTCTGGACAATGGCGAGACCGATGCCCGTGCCGGCATAGGCCGTGGTGTGCAGCCGCTGGAAAACTTGGAAGATCCGCTCCTGAAACTCGGAGGGAATACCGATGCCGTTGTCCTCCACCCAAATTCGGACAAACCCATCGGCCCGGTCCTCGGCGTGGATGCGCACGCGGGGCGCTCCCGAGGAGACGAACTTCACGGCGTTGCTGATCAGATTCACGAGCACCTGCTGGAGGGTCGCCTCATGGGCCAGGACCACGGGCCACGGAGGGAGGGTCTCCATTTGGGCGCCGCGTTCGCCGATCTCGGTCCCGCACGCGGCGAGGGCGCTTTGAATCACGACCGCCAGCTCGACCGGGACGAGTTCGAGTTTCTGCTGGCTCACGCGGCTGAATGCCAGCAGGTCGCCCAACATGCGGTCCATGGTCTGGGCGGCCGTGCTGATAAAATTGGCGTAGCCGCGTCCCTCGGGTGCGAGGTTATCGGAATGGTCCTGCACGAGCAGTTGGGAAAAGCCCTGCATGGCGCGAAGTGGGGCGCGCAGGTCGTGGGCGATGGAGTAAACGAAGGTTTGCAGCTGGGTGTTGCTCAACCGCAGCTCCGTGGTGCGGAGACCCACGAGGCCCTCCAGCTCGGCGTTGCGCTTCGAGCGTTGTTCCTTGGCGTCGCTTTGCACGGCCTCCGCCTTTTTTCGCACGGAGATATCGCGGATGTTGCACTGGATGACCTGCTGGCCGCCCTCATCGTAGAGGTTGCTCACGAATTCCACCTCAACGCGGCGACCGTCCTTGGTCTGCAACGGCAAATCGTCGTAGCGGATATGGCCCGACGTTTGGAGTTCCCGAAAGGCCGCCTGGCTCGCGGCCCCGTCCCGCAGGAGGCCGATCTCAAACAATTCTTTGCCGATGAAGTCCTCATAGGCGTAGCCGAGAAACTCGACCAAGTAGGGGTTCACATCGATGATTTTTCGGGTGCTGGGATCGACAATGAGGATGCCGTCCCGCGCGGCCTCAAAAAGGCGACGGTAGCGAAGTTCCGAAGCGCAAAGAGCGAGGGCGGTCATGGGTGGCTTCAGGGTCGGACTCACGTGCGAAAGCGTAGGCTTTTTTGCCCTCGGCAGCCATTGGGTGACCAACCCATAGGTCGCCGTTCCCCGCGTGGCATTTTCCTGCCGATGTTACCCGCGCTCGCCCGCCCTGATGACCGGGAGACTCAGTTTGGTGGTCACGAGTTTGTTCAGCTAATTAACTAGCAGCCTGTCGGACTTAGGCCGTTCAAGGCGTTTGCAGCTCGATATTTGATCTTTTTGAAAAATATTTTCGCGAATATCGCACGGTGGATGCCTTAAATTTCTAAGTCCGACAGCCTGCTAGGCCAAAATAGCTTCGGCGGATAAGGTTTGGCGAAGGGGGCGCAGGGGGCGGATTGGGCGCCACTTATTTCAAAACGAGGAGCCCGGTGCGTCTCGGGTTGAGCCTTTTGGCCCCATTAAAACCAGTAAGTCGTCTCTATGTAAGTTGCAGTGGAGCAACAAAAAGGCCGGACTCGTGAGGAGTCCGGCCTTTTTTAAACTGGCGGGATGGACGGGACTCGAACCCGCGAGAAGTTTCCCCGCCTCTGAGAAAATATCTCTCATAGGTAGAAGAACACAGGGAACAGTAAAAAGTGGTTGTGGTCGTTGCCACTGGCGTTGCCACTAGAGCGGGGACTAAAACTAAATGTCAGCCATTCGTAGAAAACCACGGTCACCCTTTTGGTTCGGGTGTTTTACGCTGCCCGATGGCCGGCGCACTCAACGCAGCACCAAAACGCCCAACCGCCGCGAGGCTCTGAAAATCGCCTCTGAGTGGGAAGAGGCCGCGCGGCGGCGACTGACGGAAGCTCAGGCGCGACACGTCCTCTCCGATATTCACGAACTGATTCACGGCTCGCCGCTGGCGTCGCCCACCGTGACCGACTACGTCACGCAATGGCTTGGGCGAAAACAGGGCGAAATATCCGGGGTGTCGTTGAAACTCTACGGGCACGCGGTGACCGAATTTAAGACCTGGCTGGGCGACAAAGCCGCGCAACCGATTCACTACGTCACGCCGGCCGTCATCGCGACATGGCGGGACAAAGCTGCCGCCAAATCCACGCCGCGCACGGCCAACAACAAGCTCAAGGTTATCCGCAATCTGTTTCAAACGGCGTGGCGCGATGGCCTCATCACGGAGAATCCTGCGGCGAAGGTGCAGACGTTAAAGACGGTCGAAGGCAACCGCCGTCCGTTCACGCTCGCCGAGCTGAAAATCCTGCTCGACGTGGCTTCACCGGAATGGCGCGGCATGATTCTGGCGGCGCTCTACACCGGGCAGCGACTCAAAGACATCGCTTCGCTCACTTGGGCGAACGTGGACCTTGAACGGGACGAATTTCGCTTTGCGACGAGCAAGACCGGGCGGCGGCAGGTGATCCCCATCGCGCGCCCACTGCGGCGGCACCTTGAAACCTTGCCTGCTGGCGATGACCCGCACGCGCCGCTCTTCCCCTCCGCTTTTCGCATCGCCACGGTCAATCGCGACACGTCGGCGCTCAGTCAGCAATTTCACGACGTGCTCGTCTCGGCTGGCCTCGCCGTGCCGCGCCCGCCGAAATGGAAACCTCAGGGCAAAGGACGTGAAAGCCCGCGCGCGCGAAGCGAAGTCACGTTTCACTCGCTGCGCCACACGGCCACCTCGTTGCTCAAGAATGCCGGCGTATCCGAAGCCGTCGCCCGCGACATTATCGGCCACGAGAGCGCGGCAATTTCCAGACATTACACCCACATTGACGAAGCATCGAAGCGCAAGGCCATCGCCAAGCTGCCCGATGTGACCGCCCTCGCGACAGCGAAGAAGGCCAAGGCTTAGGAACTGCGGTGGTCCTCGTAGCCTTCGCCCAACCGCTCAAACGCCCGTGGGTCGTGACCAACAATGACCGCGTCCATGCACTCGGCGACGGCGACCTGCCAAGCGTCATTCTCGCCCATGCGCTGCGCGGCACGGCCTTGGCGCAACGCTGCACGCTCGGCGTGTTGACGCCCGATGGTCTGCCAGCGGAAGGCGCGAAACGCTTCGCGCACCGCACCGGGATCGGAAGCACCTTCCAGCACCTCGGCGGAAGTGATCGGCGACACCCAAAGCTCGGCACCGCGATTTCGCCGAAACCAAGCATGGGCAGGCCCGACTTGGCGGTCGGCAATCTCGTTGAGATAGTCGATGACGAAGGAGGAATCGAGGAGGAAGCGCATCACTTACTGCGGTTGATTCGGAGCGACGCGTCGCCCCAATTCCGCTCGCTCCAAGCGAGCGCGTCGGCTCCGGT
>JANXLP010000201.1 GCA_025355125.1 Opitutaceae bacterium
GTCGCGCCCCCCACGGGGCGCGCGGATTGAAACGCCGAGCTCGATGGAGGAGTCGCCGGCTTGGCCGTCGCGCCCCCCACGGGGCGCGCGGATTGAAACTCCGATTTCACTTCCCGCACCGCGCTCGTCCGCAGTCGCGCCCCCCACGGGGCGCGCGGATCGAAACTGGGCCGCCGACCTCCTCGCCCGCGGCACCGGCTGTCGCCCCGCTCTCACGAGCGGGGCGCGGATTGAAACTGCCGCATCGTTGCCAACCACTCCCTCGTTTACGCCCCCCCCGGAATCAGAGTTGTCACGGCCACGAGCGCTCGCATGGTCGGCGCTGCATGTCTTCGCCCACCCCGCCCCACGATGACGTGGTGCACAGTGAGTCGTTCTTACGCTCCCTGATGCGCCGCCAGCTCCGCCTCTCCATCGCCTGCGCCGCCACCTTCCTCGTGGCCCTGCTCGGGCTCCCGCTTCTCAACTATTTCCAGCCCGCCTTCATGGCCACGCGCGTCGCCGGTTTCACGCTGAGCTGGCTCATCCTCGGCGTCCTCTTTTTCCCGTTCGTGTGGATCATCTCCTACGTCTTCATCAAGCGCTCCCTGCGCCTCGAAGACGATGAGGCCAACCACGTCCGCCGCTAAGCCATGAGCTCCTCACTCGCTCTCATCGGCGGCGTCGATCCCTGGATCTTCACCTTCTCCTTCATCACCGTCGCCGTCACCCTCTGGATGGGCTTCCGCTCCGCGAAGACCTCCAAAACCGCCAGCGATTTCTTCGTCGCCGGCCGCTCGGTCTCCGTCGGTTGGAACGCCTCCGCCATCTCCGGAGAATACCTTTCCGCCGCTTCCTTCATGGGCATCGCCGGCATGGTCATGTCCTCCGGCTACGATGCGCTCTGGTATCCCGTCTGCTACGCCTGCGGCTACCTTTTCCTGCTCCTCTTCATCGCCGGCCCGCTGCGCCGCTTCGGCGCCTACACGATTCCCGATTTCGCCGAAGGCCGTTTCGATTCGCCCGTCTTCCGCAAGATCGCCGTCTGCTTCGTGCTCTTCATCGGCTTCTTCTACACGATGCCCCAAATGAAGGGCGCCGGGGTCACCCTCGCCTACATTTTCCCCGGCCTGCCCTACTGGGTCGGCGTCGTCCTCGTCGGCGCGGTCATCACCCTCAACGTCGCCCTCGGCGGCATGAAGGGCATCACGCTCGTCCAAGCCGTCCAATATTGGATCAAGCTCTTCGCCATCACCGTGCCGGTCTTCGTGCTCATGGCCGTCGTCGGTTTTTATAACGGCCACCTCGGTGCCAACGTCGCTCTCGGTGAAACCGCTCCCGCCGTCGCCAGCGCCGCCGAGTCCGCCGGCATCGAGCGCAAGCCCCTCGTCGCAAAAGCCCCCGCCGACACCGCCTGGATCGCGCCCTTCGGCCCGCTCACGACCAAGGCCGTCACCGCCGCCGCCGCCGCACTCCCCGTCGAGCAGCGCGCCGCCTTCCTCGCCGAGCACCAGAAGCCGTATTCACTCGTTTACACCTACTCGCTCATCATCGCCCTCGTCTGCGGCACCGCCGGCCTGCCGCACATTCTTGTGCGTTTCTACACGAACCCCGACGGCGTCGCCGCCAAACGCACCACGATGTGGGTCATGATTCTCATCGGCGTGTTCTACGTTTTCCCGCCCGTCTTCGGCGTCATCGGCCGCAACCTCATGCCCGAGCTCTACAGCGGCGTCGGTGCCAAGGGCACCGACAAGGTCGTCCTGGAGCTGCCCACGCTCATCAGCGCCAAGTTTGGCGTCGTCGGCTCCATTCTCAGCGGCATCACCTGCGCCGGCGCCTTCGCCGCATTCATGAGCACTTTTAGCGGCCTGCTTGTCTCGATGACGGGCGCGCTCGCCCACGACGTTTATGGCCGGATGCTCCGCCCGAAATCCACCCCGGCCGAGCGCATGCTCGCGTTCAAATTCGCGGCCGTGTTCATCGGCGCCATCGCCGTCATCCTCGGCTGCTTCGTCGAGCCACTGGAGATCAACTTCATGGTCGGCCAGGCCTTCGCCATCGCCGCTGCGAGTTATTTCCCGCTACTCTTCATGAGCGTGTGGTGGCGCGGCATGACCATGAAAGGCGCCGCCACCGGCATGTTGACCGGCGGCCTCTGCGCCCTCATCGCCGCCGCCCTCACCAACCTTGGCACGCTTGCCCTCGACAAGGGCCCCATGGGAAAAATCTTCTCCAGCTTTGCGTCGCTCAATAATTTCTGGGCCGAACACCCGCTCCTCCGCATCCTCTGCGAGCAGCCGGCCATCTGGAGCGTGCCCCTCGCGATCACACTGATGATCGTCGTCTCCAAAGCGACCGCCTCACAAGTCCCCGCCAACATCCGCATGAAGATGCTCGTGTTGCACGCGCCCGAAAAACTCGGCCTCAAACAGGAATACATCCAGGAGCAGCAAGCCGGCCTGCCCGGACATTGATCTCCGCCGGAAGGTAGGGCGCGTTAGCCCTAACGCGCCGCGTTGCACTCGGCCCGCCGGTAAGCGGGGCCGAGGCGGCGGACTAAGGATAGTCCGCCCTACCCTTCAATCCGCCGCCGGGAACAGCTTTCGGCCCGCCGCGAGTTCCCTCTCCAGTTCACCGAGAAACACCGCCCGCGTCACTTCACGCGCGCCGAGCCGTTCCATGTGCGGGGTGAGTTGCTGGATATCCATCCAGAGCTGCCCGCGCTCGCGCAGGTGGCCGGCGAGAAACCAGATCGCCAGTTTCGACGCATTATCGACGTGGTGAAACATGCTCTCGCCACCGAAGAATCCGCCCGCATCGACGCCGTAGAGCCCGCCCACGAGCACCTCATCCTTCCATACTTCGACACTGTGCGCCCAACCCGCGTGATGCAGCGCCGTGTAAGCCGCGATCACCGCCGCGCTGATCCACGTGCCCTCCTGCTCCGGCCGCTCCGCCCCCGCACACGCCGCGATCACCTCGGGAAACGCGCGATCAATGGAAAAACTCCAACCCGGTTTCCGCGCGGTCTTCTCGAGCGTGCGGCCCGGCGTGAGCTCATCGAAAACCAAAATCGCCCGCTCACGCGGGCAACACCACGGGATCGGCGCACCCGCACTCCCCGGCCACGGAAAAATCCCGCGCCCATAAGCCGCGCGCAGATTTTCCGCCGTGAGCGCGACATCCTTCGTGCGCGCCACGATCTCCGGCCCCCGCGCCAGCAGCGCCCGCTCGGGGAAATTTAAAATCGAGGCCATGTTGATTCAGACGTGCCGTGACCCGCCGGGCAGGGCGTCGGTCTTGCCGACGCCACTTCGGTGTTTTTCAAAAAATGCCGGCGTCCGCAAGCCGGACGCCCTACCCGAGAGAAATTCCGCCCCGCGTTCACTCGCGCTTCAGCCCACGCGTCATCAGCGTATTCAGAGCCAGCGCCGGCGCCTTGCCCTCAAACAAAATCGCGTGCGTCTCCCGTAAAATCGGCGCGTCGATCTTTCGCTCCACGCACAGGCCGTGAAACGATTCCGTCGTGCGGTAGCCCTCGACCACGGTCTTGCGGTGCGCGATGAGCGCCGCCGCGCTCTGCCCCTCTCCGATGCGCTGGCCGAACTCGCGGTTGCGGCTCCACTCGCCGTGACACGTCGCCACGAGATCGCCAAAGCCGCTCAACCCGTAAAACGTCTCCGGCCGGGCTCCGAGCGCCGAGCCCACGCGCACCATCTCGGCCAGGGCCCGGGTGAGCAGCGCCGCATTGGCGTTGTCGCCCAATCCGAGCCCTGCCGCGCAGCCCGCCGCGATGGCGTAGATATTTTTGAGACAACCGCCGTATTCGACCCCGGCCAGATCATCGCTCGTGTAAACCCGCAACGTCGGCCCGCTGATCGCCGTCTGAATCTCCGCCAGCAAAGCCTCCGTGCCCGGAGCCGCACCCAGCACCATCGCCGCCGGCAAGCCGCGCGCGACTTCCGCCGCATTGGTCGGCCCCGTGAGCGCGCTCACCGGCACATCAGACTGCACCGCCGCGATCACTTGTGTCGGCCGCAGGTGCGAACCCACCTCGAGCCCTTTCGCCAGGCTCATGACAAGCTTCAGCCCCGTGGCCGCTCCCCGAGCGGCCTGCACCCGCGCCGCGGTCTCGCGCAACGCCTGCGAAGGACACGCCAGCAGCACGACCGTCGCGTGCTCCAGCGCCGCCGCGAGATCGGCCGTGATCCCCAACTCGGCCGGCAGCGCAATGCCCGCGAGGTAGTCCTTGTTTTCACGCGTGGTATGCAGCGCCGCGGCTTGCTCCGGCCGACGCGGAACCAGCACTACCGGCCGACCGAGCCGCGCAAGATGCACCGCAAACGCAGTGCCCCAAGCTCCGGCTCCGACGACGCAGAATTTCATACCCGTTTATTGCCCACGGAACACACGGAACACACGGAAGAAATTTCCGAATCCGGTTTCCGTGTCTTCCGTGTGTTCCGTGGGCAAAAGTCCTACTTGAAGAACGCCGGGATCTTCTCGTTCGCGATCATCGACTCAAAGCTCTCTCGCGCCGTCACCAGCTCGAAGGCGCTGCCCTGCACCATCACCTCAGCGGGGAGCGCACGGGTGTTGTAGCGACTCGACATCGTGGAGCCATACGCGCCGGCACTCATGAACGCGATATACTCGCCCTCGCCGACTTCCTGAAGTTGGCGGTCCTTGGCGAAGCAGTCGCCGCTTTCACAGATCGGACCGACCACATCGGCGACGAGCGCGCGACGCGTGGTGTCGCGATGCAGCGGCACGATCTCGTGGAACGCCTCATACATCGCGGGCCGCACGAGGTCGTTCATCGCCGCATCGACGATGAGGAAATTCTTACCCGAGCCGCGCTTGAGGTGCTCGACGCGCGAGAGGAGCACCCCGGCGTTACCGACCATGAAGCGGCCGGGTTCGAGCAGGATTTTGAGGCCGAGCGGCTGGAGCAACGGCACGAGCGCCTCGCCGTAGGCTTCGGGCGTAAGCGGACGCGTGCCGGCGGGCTGGGCGTCCCACCAGGCGGCGTTACCGCTGGCGAGGGCATCCTTGTAGACGATGCCGATGCCGCCACCGATCGAGAAATAAGTGATGCCATACTTCGCCTTCAACTCGGCCGCGAACGGCGCGACCTTGGCCACGGCCTCGGCGAACGGCCCGATCTCGGTGAGCTGCGAACCGATGTGCATCTGCACACCGCGCAGCTCTATATTCGGATACTTCGACGCGGCCTCGTAGGCAGCGGCGGCGAATTTGAGCGGGATGCCAAACTTGTTGTCGCTCTTGCCCGTCGTGATCTTGGCGTGGGTATGGGCATCAACATCGGGGTTGATGCGGATGGCAATGGGCGCCTTAACGCCGAGCTTTCCGGCGACGTGGTTGATGCGCGCGAGCTCGGGCTCGCTCTCGACGTGGAACGAGAAAATGCCGCTCTCCAGCGCGAGCTTGATCTCGGCCTCGGTCTTGCCGACGCCGGCGAAAACGCTGCGCTTCACATCCGCACCCGCCGCGAGCACACGGCGGAGTTCGCCGCCGCTCACGAGGTCAAACGCCGCGCCGAGGCGCGCGAAGTGGCGGAGCACCGCAAGGCCGGAGTTGGCCTTCATCGCGTAGCAGAGCTGCACATCGAGCCCGGTCAGGCTGCGGGCGAGGCGAGTGTAGTTGTCAGCCATGGTTGCGGCACTGGTGACGTAGGTCGGCGTGCCGTAGAGGCGGGCGACTTCGGCGAGATCGACGGACTCGCAATGCAGGTTTTGGCCGACGTAGTGGAAGTGGTGCATGACGGTAAGGCGTAAAAATTACTGGAAAGCCGGAAAATCTGCGAGTTTCACCTTGAAAAAACCAATCCAAAATTGCGTCTTCATCTTTCGTGCTGCGTTTCCTCGCCAATTTCTTCCGTCGTCCGGCCATCCGCTTCGGTTTGGCTCGGGATCGTCGCGGCGGTCGGTTGCGCGACCCGCGGTTTGTGAGCTTCATGGCCGAGACGAACCGGCGTTCGCTGGATACTGACCTCCAAGACGCGGTCCTGCGCGGCCGGAAGTTCTTCCGTCACGCACTGGTGACAGCAGTCATCATCGGAGCGGCTTGGTTCGCCTTGGAAAGCGCGAAGGCGTTGTCGATATTCTGAGCCCGGCCTTGCGGTCGGGGCCCGGACTGCCTTGCGTGAAAGCCATGTCGCCCCTCCGCCTTTTCTCCCGTCTTACCGCTGTAGCCCTTGCCCTCGCCTGCGGGGTGTTCGTCGCGGGGTGCAACAGCTTCCAGCTTTCAGGCGTCACCGTCAGCCTCGTCGATGTGAAGCCCGTCAGCTCCGCGCTGCTGGAGTCGAGCGCCGTGCTGACCCTGCGCTACACCAGCGAGAACGTGATGCCGGTCGGCCTCTCGGGGTCATCTCACAAGGTCTATCTGAACGGCACCTACGTCGGCAAAGC
>JANXLP010000253.1 GCA_025355125.1 Opitutaceae bacterium
CTTACGGGCGGGCGGTGCTGCCCGTAAGAATGGATCGCACCGATCTGCGTGTTGCCCACCGCCACGACCGTCTCCGCCCAGTGCCAGGCGAACCAGCCCGCGCAGCCCGCCAATCCCACCAGCGCCGCCGACCTCACCCGCGGGGTCGCCCACCACGCCGCCATCGTCAGCGCCACCACCGGATAGATTTTCAACAGGCTCGCGAGCACCAGCAACCCCACTCCCGCATAGGCGCCGACCCCGCGCGAGCGACCGAGCAACGCCGCCCCGCCCCCACCAGGGCGAACACGATCAGATCCGTATTCCCGCGCTCCACTCCCAGCACCAGCGCCGGTGACAGCAGGAGCAGCCCGATCACGCCGCCCGCCAGCCCCGTCGTCGGCCCCGTCGCGAGTAACGCCACCCCCGCGGCGACCACCGCCGCCCCGCCGGCCAGCACCGCGACTGATCCCGTCGCCGGAAATAACGCCAGCCACAGCGAAGGGTAATTAAAAGGCCGGCCCATCGGATCGTGGGGATTGCTCACGTAGGGATCGCCTCCCTCGCTCCGCGTCTGCGCCGCCCCCGCCACCACGCGCAGATCCAGCCAGCTCACCTCCCCCGTCGCCACACCCCAGGTGCGCCAACCCCGCGACCATCCCCGGCTTTGCACGAGCCATGTCACCGCGAGCGCCCCCGCCAGTAACAGGACCAGCGTCACCCACCGCCCGTCCGCTCGACCTGAATTTTTCACGGTCACGCGCCCACCACTGATTGGCCTTTTCCCACGAGGCAACGGAATCGTTGTCCGCGCGTTTCAATTTTCGAATCCCTCGCCCCTGGTTGTTTTGCCCGGTTTGCATCATCGCCTCGCGACTCCGACACACGTGTTCGCACTTTCATTTTGGCCCTCCGCCCATGAGGCTGATCACGCCTCGTTTCCCGTGCCCGCCGTTTCAACTCAACCGACCGCCGCTCCCGCCACCCGTCTCGACCCGACGGAAACGCTCCTCGCCGCCGGCCTCCTCGCCACCCTCGCGCTCTGGCTTGTCAGTTGGACGATCTATACCTGCGCCCTCCCCACCGCGCTCTTCGCCGTCGCCCCCATCCTCGTCTTCGCCGGCAGCCTCCTCGCCCGCCGCACCTTCGTCACTGTCCTCCGCGACCCGGCCGTCCGCGCCCTCCTCCTCGCGCAACTCCTCCTCAGCGCGTGGTGCTTCGGCTGGCTCAGTCTCGTCGCCAGCTACTCCGGCGGCGGCTGGGCCGCTGATTGGTTCGAGCACTGGGAGCGCGCCCGCTTTTTTCTCGATCACGGCCCCCTCGATCACCGTTTCCTAGGCTCTTACGCCGTCCCCGCCCGCCCTCCGCTCGTCAACGTCCTCACCGCCGCCTTCCTCGCGCTGACCCGCGACGACTTCGCGCGCTACCAGCTCATCTCCACGTTTCTCGCCAGCCTCGTCTTCCTCCCCGCCGCCCTCCTCGCCCGCCGGCTGTCTCCTCCCTCCCCTTCGCTCCGCGTCATCGCGCTCCTCGCCGTCTTCTTCGCCGTCAACCCGCTCTTCGTTCAAAACGCCACCTTCGCCTGGACCAAGCTCCCGGCCACCGCCTGCGTGCTCGCCGCGCTCTATTTTTTTCTCCGCGCCCACGACCCCGCCCCGCCCCGCGTCGCGCCCCTGCTCTTCGCCGCCAGCCTCGCCCTCGCCCTCCTCGCCCACTACTCCGCCGGCCCCGCCGCCGTCGTCCTCGCCCTCGCTTGGCTCGCTCTCGGCTGGCGCCGCCGCCGCGATCCCTCGTGGTGGCGCACCACGTTCACCGCCGCCCTCGTCGGCGCCCTGATCCTCGCGCCTTGGTTCGTGTGGTCCCTCGCGCACTACGGCGCCGCCGGCACCTTCCTCTCCAACTCCAGCGTCCAGTCCCCCGACGCCCGCACCGGCAACCAGCTCTTCAAAATCCTCCTCAACCTCCGCGACACCCTCGTCCCTCATTTCCTCCGCCCGCTCGACGGCGCCCTCATCGCCCAGCGCAACCCCTGGGGCGCCGCCCGCGATTGGTTTTTCCAACTCTACCAACTCAACCTCCCCCTCGCCTTCGGCTCCGTCGCCGCCTGCGCCCTCGCCTGCGAACTCTTCCGCACCGTCCGCGCCGCCGCGCCCGCCGCTCGCCGCGGCTGGACCCTCGCGCTCGCCGCCCTCGTCCTCCTCAGCGTCGCCGTGCAGGGCGAGCGCGACCATTGGGGACTCACGCACATTTGTCTGCAAAGCCTCGTCCTCCTCGGCCTCGCCTTTCTCGCCGCCCGCTGGCCCACGCTCGGTGGCCGCTGGCGTCTCGCCATCATCGTCGGCGCGACCTTTGATTTTCTCGCCGGCATCGCGCTGCACTTCGCCGCGCAAAGTTTCGCCCTCGACCGCTGGTTCGCTGCCGCCGGGGCCGATCCCGCCGCCACCTACACCGGCTACAACGCCTCCGCGTTCATGAACCTCGCCGCAAAAATCCAACACCACCTCGCCTTCATCGCCGATCTCACCCCCTTCCCTCCGGCGCTTGCCCTCATCTTCCTCGCCGTCATTCTCGGCGTGATGATCGCCCGTGCTCGCGCCGCCGCCCCGTGACCATGTCCACCGCCCTCCCGCTGCCCACCGTCGCCGTCGTCATCCCCGTTTTCAACGAGGCCGCCGTGCTTCCCGTGTTGTTCGCACGCCTCGGTGCCGTCTTCGCCGCGCAGCCCGCCTCCTGCGCCTGGCGCGCCATCCTTGTGGACGACGGCAGTCGCGACGCCTCCGCCGCCCTCATCCGCGCCCACGCCGCCGCCGATCCGCGTTGGGAACTCGTCGAGCTCTCCCGCAACTTCGGCTTCCAAGCCGGCCTCGCGGCCGGCCTCGCCCGCGCCGCCGCCACCGGGGCCGATGCCGTCGTCACCCTTGACGCCGATCTCCAAGACCCGCCCGAACTCATCCCCGAGCTCGTGGCCGCGTGGCTCGGCGGCGCGGAGATTGTGCGCGCCGTGCGCCGCTCGCGCGCCGAGCGCGGCCTGCGTCGCGTGGCCTTTGATCTCTTCCACCGCCTCTTCGGCTCCCTCAGCGATTATCCGATCGAGGCCAATACCGGCACGTTCGGCCTCCTCGGCCGCAACGCGCTCGCCGCGTTCACCGCCTTGCCCGAGCGCCACCGTTTCTTCCCGGGCCTGCGAGCCTGGATCGGTTTCACCACCGCCGACGTGCTCTATGACCGTCAGGCCCGCGCTGCCGGCGAACCGCAGCAATCCCTCTCCCGCCTCATCCGCTACGCCCTCGACGGTATCTTTAGTTTTTCCTACCTGCCGCTCCGCGTCCTCACCTACATCGGCCTGGGCATCAGCGGACTCGGCTTCGCCCTCGCCCTCTTCTTCATCGTGCGCCGCCTGCTCGGCATCGAAATCGCACAGACCGGATTCACCACGCTCATCACCATCGTGACGTTTCTCGGCGGCGTGCAACTCATCGGCATCGGCATCCTCGGCGAGTATCTCGGCCGCATCTATGACGAGGTGAAACAGCGCCCGGTTTTTCTAGTAAAGCCCGCGCGCCCGCCCGAGGCATGACGCCCCCGCCGTCCCGCCAACCTCTGAACGTGCGGTTGGGCGCACTGCTCTTCGTCGCCACCGCCGCCTTCCTCGCGCTCGCGGCGACGAAGACGATGTTCAGCGCGTTCATGTTTTATGACGACGAGGGCTACGTGCTCGTGTCGCTCCGAAATTTCGCCGAGCACGGCGGACTCTACCGCGACGTCTATTCGCAATACGGCCCGCTGCCCTACGCGCTCTACGCCCTGCTTCACGCCCTCGGGCTGCCGCTCACGCACACGGTCGGGCGCACGATCACGCTGATCGCGTGGACCGGCACCGCGCTCGCCTGCGCCGCGCTCGTCGGCCGCGCCACCGCCAGCCTCGCCGCGCGGCTGGTCGTGCTCGCCGCCACGTTCATTTATCTCTGGATCATGGCGAGCGAGCCGACCCATCCCGGCGGCCTGATCGTGGTCGCGACCGCCGTGCTCGCATGGCTGGGTCACCGCTGGATTGCCGAAGATCGCGCCCGCGCGTGGGCCATGCTCGTGGGCATCGGCGTCGGCACGCTGCTGCTCACCAAAATCAACATCGGTGTCTTCGCCGCCTTCTCCGCCATCGCCTGGCTTGGCCTGTATCACGAAAACCCCAACGTGCGCCGCTGGGCCCCCGCGCTGCTCATTATTACCGTGGCCGTGCTGCCCTTCGCGCTCATGCGCCCGCTGCTCGGCACCCCGTGGGTGCAGACGTATGCGCTGATGTTTGCCGGCTCAGGCATCGCCGCGATGGGCGCCGCCTCGCTCGGCACCACCGCGCGGGTCGGCTGGCGCGCCCTCGGCACGGGCGCGCTCGCCGCGCTGGCCGTCGCCCTCGTCGTGCTCGGCGTGATCATCGCGCGGGGCAGCACGCCTCAAGACATCCTCGAGGGCGTGCTGCTCGGGCCGCTCCGGCATCCCTCGCACTTCAGCCTGGCTTTCCCGTGGGCCGCAGGCACGCGGGTCGTGGCCCTGGCTTCGCCCGTGCTCTTCGCCGCCGCTTGGTTTCTCCGCCGCCGCGGCTGGAGTGCCCTCGACCCGCTCATCGCCGCCGTCCGGCTCGGGGCGGCGCTCGCCCTCGTGATTCCCCTCGCGCGCTTTCCCTGGAGCAGCCCCGACAATCTGGTCCTGGCGTTTGCCGCCCCCTGCCTGTGGCTCTTCCTGTGGCCGCTGCCCAACGAAAGTGCGCCACTCCTCGCCGCGCGTCGCTGGGTCGGGCTGCTTTTCCTCGGCCAGTGCCTCCACTCGTTTCCCGTGCCCGGCAGTCAGATCGCGTGGGGCACGGTCCTCGCCATCCCGATCGCCGCACTCGGAGCGTGGCCCGCGGCGCGTTTTCTGGCCGACCGCTTTTCGCAGCCCGGCACCCGCGCCCGTGTTGCCCGGCTCGCCCTCGAACTCACCGTCGCGGCCTTCGCCTTCATCCTCGCGTGGCGAATGGCCGGAGTGGGTGACCGCCGTAAAGAAGGCCGTGACTTAGAACTGCCCGGCGCCGAGCGCATCCGCCTCCCCGAGAATGCCACGTCGCTGTTTCAGATTCTCACATTCAACGCCGCCGCCCATGGCGACGTCCTCTTTTCCGAGCCGGGCATGTTCAGCCTTAACCTCTGGAGCGGGCTGCCCACACCTACCCTCGTCAACGTCACCCACTGGTTCTCGCTCATCGATGAGGGGCGGCAGCAGGCGATCATCCGCTCCCTCGACACCCATCCCCGCGCCTGCGTCGTCATCCAGCGCGAGCACATCAATTTCCTCATCAAGCGCGGCCTGCGTCCCAGCGGCCCGTTGCACGACTATCTCGCGAAAAATTTCGCCCCGGCTTTCACGCTCGACGATTTCGAATTCTCCGTGCGGCGAGACCGCGCGATCACTGCATTTCAAATCGCCGAGGTTTTTGAGCGCCGCCCCGATGCCCCCGGCAATTCCTCCACCCCCGCCGGCGACACCCTGATAAGATTCAACCTCCTCCTGCCCCCGGCCACGGTGGTGGCCGGCATCGAAGTCGTGACCATGAGCCGGCCCGATCTACTCCCGCTCGTGCTGCGCAGTCCCGATGCGCGGGTCGAGCTCACCCCGCTCAACCTCCGCAACGAACCCATCGGCCCCGCCGCATCCGCCGCGTGGCCTTTCAAGGCCGCCCGACCCACTGCCGTTTCGCTCTACTTCGACCGCCACGCCCGGCGTTTTCCCGCGGCCGCGACCCTGCTCGTGCTGCGCGACGCCGCCGGCGAACAAATCGCGCTCGTGCGTTTCCGCCCCTAGTTTTCAGGCCCTCCGGCGCGCGACCAAAATCAGGCTCACCCCAAAGGGAAACGGCACGCGCCACTGTGCGAGACCGACAAATACCGTCCGCAAAATCCCATTCAACCAGCGCGGCGGAATCTTATCCTCGGTCCGCGCCGCCTCTCCGCCGCCCGCACGCACTGCGGTTTTCACCGGCCGCCACGCCCGCCATTTCCGCACCAGCCACACCGCCGGATAGACCGCGACATTCGTGTAGTTCACGTAAACCAATTCCCAAGCGTCCGCCGGAAAAAGCGCCCGCAACTGCGCGCGATCATAGCGCCGGAAATGGTGCAGCGCCACATCCCAGTCGCTCCACAGCGCCATGCTCGCCGGCACCGTCACCACCGCCAACCCACCCGGCTTGAGCAACCGGTGAAAACCCCGCACCACCGCCCCGTCATCCGGCACGTGCTCCAAAACATCGAGCGCCGTCACATACTCCAGCGAGCCGTCGGGCAACGGCACCGCATCGCCCGCCAGCGAAAGAATCTGCTCCGCCCGGAACCGCGTGCGCAGAATCCGCAGTGCCTCCTCGTGATCGTCGAGCACCAGCACGCGGCACTGCGCCTCCATCTCCTGGGCAAAAATCCCCGTGCCCGCGCCACAGTCGAGCAACGTGTCCGTCACCACCGGCGGCCGGCTCCGGTCGATCCACTTTCGCACCATCCGCCGCTTGCCCGAGTAATACCAGTGGTGGTGCTCGACGCGGTCCAGGTTGGCGTATTCGGCGGCGTCCATGGGTTCGAGGGAAGACGTTGTTTCGCAGCGCAGACTTGTCCAAGTTGAAATACGTGGCCCGTCCCCGCTTCTCGCCCTCCACCGGCTTCCTCATCGTCCTCGCGGTGCTGGGCGCCCTGCTGCACGCCGTGCTCGCCGTGACCGCGAGCTCCGGAAAAAGCATGACCTCCGATGAGATCGCCCATCTCACCGCCGGCCTCGCCTACAACACCCGCAACGACTACCGCCTTCAGCCCGAAAACGGCAATCTCCCCCAGCGCCTCGCCGCCCTGCCGCTGACGCTAGCCGGCGAGCCCCTGCCGCCGGCCTCGCTGGATATCTGGCGCACCGCCGATGTGTGGCGCCTCGGCCAAACTTATTTCTACGAGCGCGGACTCTCCTCCGAGGAATTTCTGTTCTTGGGCCGCGGCGTCATCGCTCTCGTGAGCGCCGCCACCGGCCTGCTCATTTTTTTCTGGTCGCGCGCACTCTTCGGCCGGCGCGGCGCGTTCCTGTCCCTCGCGCTGTTTATTTTCTGCCCCACGTTTCTGGCGCACGGCGCCCTCGCCACCTCCGATGTCGTGATGACGTTCTTCTTCCTCGCCTCGGTCGGCGCGTGGTGGCGCCACCTCGAAAAGCCCGGCGTCGGGGGCGCACTGCTGAGCGCCGTCACCCTCGGCCTCGCCTTCGTCGCAAAATTCTCCGCCGTCCTGCTCCCGCCCATGCTCGGCCTGTGCGCGTTGGTCTGGGCCGTCGGCGCGGCCCGCCGACAAGGTTGGCGTCCGGTGCTCGCACGCCTGATGCGATCCACCGCCGCGCACATCGTCATCACGTGGGCCGTGATCTGGCTCTTCTACGGCTTTCGTTTCAGCGCCTTCGCCCCTTCACTCGCCGCGGGTGCCACCTTCAACCACGGCTGGGATTTCGTTCTCGCCGGACTCGGACTGAAGGCAAAAATTATCTCCCAGATAACCGCGTGGCACCTTCTGCCCGAAGCCTGGCTCTACGGATTCACGTTTGTGCTGCAGTTCTCACAGGCCCGCGGCGCCTACCTCAACGGCGACTACGGCCTCACTGGTTGGGTGAGTTTCTTCCCCATCGCGTTTCTCATCAAAACAACTCTGCCCCTCCTTCTCCTCCTCGCGATTGGGCTCGTTGCGGCGACGTGGCAAACCCTCAAGATCGGCCTCCGCGCCTCCCTGCCCCAACTCCGGCACCTCACCCCGCTCGCGGTGTTGTTCGCGGTATATTGGGCGACCTCCCTTGCGAGTCATCTCAACATCGGCCACCGCCATATTTTACCGACGTATCCCGTGCTCTTCATCGCCGCCGGCTGGCTCGGCCGCTGGCTCGATCTGCGTCGGCCGCTCGCCGCGCTGCTGATCCTCGGACTGGCCGCCGGGCACATCGGCGCCTCGCTCGCCGCGCGCCCGCACTACCTCGCCTATTTCAACGAACTCGTCGGCGGTTCGAAAAACGGCTGGCGTCATCTGGCCGACAGCTCCCTCGACTGGGGCCAGGAACTGCCCGGCGTGAAAACCTGGCTGGATGCCCACGCGACTCCCGGAGAACCAGTCTTCATGTCCTATTTCGGCACCGGTGATCCCGGCTACCATGGACTGCGCGTGCGCCGCCTGCCGTTCATCCACGTCTTCAAAACTCCGCAGCCCCTCGTGCCACTGGAGTCCGGCCTTTACTGCATCGGCGCGACCATGCTCACCCACGTTTACAGCGATGTGCGCGGCGCGTGGACCCTCGCGCTCGAAAAAGAATACCAAGCCGCCCGCGCGCTCGAACCGACCCTCCTCGACTACGCGCGCAATCCGGTTCGCCGCGCGGAACTGGAGCGTGATGCTCCCGCCGCCCGCTGGAGCACCGTCGCGCAACGCTACGATACCCTGCGTTTCGCCCGCCTGGGTTATTTCCTGCGCGTGCGTGCGCCCGAGGCACAGATCGGCCACGCGTTTTTTATCTACCGCCTCACCGCCGATGAAATCCGCGCAGCCACCGCCGGCTCGCTCAACGATTGGCGCGCCCTCATCGAGCGGGCGGCCCGGCCGCTCCCGTGATACGCGCATAATACTCCGGCGCCATACGTCGGATCTCACGCAAATGTGCCCCGGCCGCGCCGACATCGCCGGCCCTCAGCTGATCCCGCGCAATCTCTGCGTGCAGCAACGCCCCCGCCGGCGGCTTGTGCTTCAGCCCGAGGCGTTCTGCGACCGCCGCCGTTTCGCGGGCCGCCGCCTCCAACTGCGCCCCTGCCGCCACGAGGGCCGCATCGCCGGGCCGGCGCGCCAACGCCGAAGCCAGCCGTGAACGCGCCTCGCTCTCGCGACCAGCCACGATCAACGAACGCACAAACTGCGTTTCGAAATAAGTATCCGGCAATCCCGGCCCAAGCCGCTGCGCGATGTGCGCCCACAGGTGATCGTCGTCCCGCCAGATTTCTACCTGTTGCCGGCTGAGTGCCGCCCCGTTGGCGAGCAACGCACCCAACAACCCCGCGACGCCCACTCGGCCAACCCCGGCCCGCAGCTTCAGCAGTCCCAACACCAGTGCCGCCGCCAGCACCGCCTGCGGCAGCGCGGCGTAACGATCACTCGGGAAATGGGGCCGCTGCGTCAGCCCCAGCATCGGCACCAGCACGCAGGCATAGGCGACAAAAAATCTACCCGCATAACCGCGAATGCGCGGCCACGCACAACAGACGAGCCCCAACGCCACCCATACCGCCGCACTCGCAATCAGAAGCGCGCCCCACGGTCCGTGATCCAGCAGCACCGTATCAACCGGCGTGAGATTCCCCGGCCACACACTGCGCCAAAGATAATGCACCCACACCGCTCCGGCTTGGATGAGCCGCTCGCCTGCCGGGAACTGCGCGAGCGAGGGCGGCGGACTAAATCGCGCAGCTTCGCTCAACCACGCCTGCGCCGCCACGTTGGCCACCG
>JANXLP010000279.1 GCA_025355125.1 Opitutaceae bacterium
CTCGGCGCCGACGCCGAGGGCGGCCTCGACTATGCCGTCCTCGACACCCTCCTCACGCCCGCCGTGAAGCTCGTGGCTTTCACGCATATTTCCAACACCCTCGGCACCATCAACGACGCCGCCTTGCTCTGCCGCCGCGCCCGCGCCGTCGGCGCCGTCACCCTGATCGACGCCGCCCAATCCATCGGCCACGCGCCGATCGACGTGCAAGCCCTCGACTGCGATTTCCTCGTCTTCTCCGGCCACAAGATGTGCGGCCCCACCGGCATCGGCGTCCTCTACGGCCGCCGCGCCCTCCTCGACAAACTCGCCCCCGACGAAACCGGCGGCGGCATGGTCGTCACCGTCACTTACGAGGGCGCCACATGGAAACCCGCCCCCGAGCGCCACGAAGCCGGCACGCCCAACGTCGCCGACGCCATCGCCCTCGGCGCCGCCTGCGACTACATCGACGCCATCGGCCGCGACGTCATCGCCGCCCACGACCATCACCTCGGCGCCGTCGCGATGGAGAAACTCTCCGTCGTCCCCGGCATCCGCATCATCGGCCCGCGCGCCGGCCAGCCCCGCGGCGGCCTCGTGAGCTTCGCCTTCGCTGATGTCCACGCCCACGATGTCGTCACCTTCGCCGACGAAGACGGCCTCGCCCTCCGCGGCGGCCACCACTGCAATCAGCCGTTGATGCGCAAGCTCGGCCTCACCAGCACCACGCGCGCGAGCTTCTATTTCTACAACACCGAGCAGGAAATCGACGTCCTCGTCGCGAGTCTCCACCGCATCCAGAAATTCTTCGTCGGGTGAAGGTGTGCCGTGCGCCTCGCGCGCGGTCGTGGTGGGACCTGCAAGCCCGGCTCAGTTCGTATTCGGCTTACGCCGCATCGCGACCAAGCAACGAAGTTCCTTGGCCGTGAGTTTGTCTTTGTCGCGACCCACGGCCTCTTTCGCGGTGATCAAGTCGTCGATCGAGATCACCTTCACCGTCTGTCCAAAAAGCACTACGTTTTCAGCCTGCTCCCGTAGCCGGTTAAAATCCCCCACCCCGAGCACCGTGGACAAAATGTCGATGATGCCGTGATCGGTTTCGAGGTAGAGGTTTTGGACCGCCTCCCCGACTGCGGGATGCTCCAAAAACGACAAACGCCGATGCGTCTGCCGATGCACCGGCTTCAAATCGCCTAATGCCATCCTGATCCGCTCCACGTTTTCGGGGGACAGCACCGTGCAGACATCGACATCGTTAGTGACGTAGGCCGATCCGTGGATGACCGCTGCGTAGCCGCCGATCACCACAAACTCCACCTTAGCCTCAACGAGGCGCTGGAGAATCAAGTGGAGCTTGTGCATACAAAGCGCGACCCGCGGCCCTCATCTCCTGAACCAGTTCAAGCGCCCCGTCATGCCGAAGCAGTCGCTCGTCAGGACTGAGATCCAAGTTGGATTCCAACAAGCTGAGATCAAAGCCAGCCCGCTCGGCTGCTTCGATCACGTCGGCAGGCAATTTCATGCGGGAAAGCTGTCCACGTCGCTCTCGCACGCAAAGCACTTTTTTCGACGTGTTCTCCGATTTCTCCCTTCAGTCATCCCTCGTCCAACCTTCATTACGCCTCCACCCGCCCCTTCCTGCTCGCCTCCCCCGGCCCCGCCCGCTTTGGCTTTCCCCCTATGAAACTCCGTCCCCTCCTCATTACCCTCGCCGTGCTCTTCGCCGGCAGCGCCCTTCGCGCCGACGAAGGCATGTGGCTCTACTCCGCCCCGCCCCGCGCCCAGATCAAAGCCAAATACGGCTTCGATCTCACCGACGCCTGGCTCGACCACGTCCGCCTCTCTTCCGTCCGTTTCAACAGCGGCGGTTCCGCGTCCTTCGTCTCCGGCGACGGCCTCGTTATTACCAACCACCACGTGGGCGCCGACTCCCTCCAAAAGATGGGCTCCAAGGACAAAAACTACCTCCGCGACGGTTTCTACGCGAAGACCGCCGCCGATGAGATCAAGTGCAACGACCTCGAGGTAAATGTCCTCCAATCCATCGAAGACGTCACCGCCCGCATCAACGCCGCCGTCCCCGCCGCCCTCACCGGTTCCGACGCCGCCCTCGCCCGCCGCAAGATCATCGCCGAGGTCGAAAAAGAATCCCGCGAGAAGACCGGTCTCCGCAGCGATGTGGTCACTCTTTATCAGGGCGGCGCCTTCCATCTCTACCGCTTCAAACGCTACACCGACATCCGCCTCGTCTTCGCCCCCGAGGCGCAGGCCGCGTTCTACGGCGGCGATCCCGATAATTTCGAGTTCCCCCGATACAACCTCGATATCTGCTTCTTCCGCGTCTATGAAAACAACCAGCCCATCAAGTCAGCGAACTTCTTAAAGTGGTCCGCCAACGGCGCCAAAGACGGCGAACTCACCTTCGTCTCCGGCCACCCCGGCCGCACGAGCCGCCTACTCACCACCCCCGAGCTCGCCTACCTCCGCGACAACCAGTTCCCCGATCAGCTCGCCTCGCTCAAGCGCCGCGAAGTCCTCCTCTCCTCGTGGAGCGGTCGCAGCCAGGAAAACGCCCGCCGCGCCCGCGAAGATCTCTTCAGCCTGCAAAACTCCCGCAAGGTCCGCGATGGCGGTCTCGCCGCGCTCCAGGATCCCGTCTTCTTCGGCACCAAAGTCGCCTCCGAAAAAGCCCTGAAGCAAAAGCTCGCCGATATGCCCGGCGGCGCCGGCGCCCTCCCCGCCTTTGATCGCATCGCCGCCGCGCAGCAGGTCATCGCCGGCATCGCCAACCGCCAGCGCCTCCTCGAAGGCACCGCCGGTCTGAACGCCACCGGCTTCGTCGCCGAGTCCTTCAGCATCGCCCGCCGCCTCCTCCGCGCCGGCGACGAACGCCCCAAGCCCAACGGCGAACGCCTCGCCGAATACTCCGACGCCCGCCGTGAGTCGTTCGAACTCTCGCTCTTCTCGGACAAGCCCATCTACGCCGACTATGAGATCATCACCCTCGCCGACTCCCTCACCTACCTCGCCGCCAACCTCGGTGCCAACGATCGCACCGTCGCCGCCATCCTCGCCGGCAAGTCCCCCCGCGCCCGCGCCGCCGAACTCATCACTGACACGCAGGTCCGCGACGTCGCCTTCCGCAAGAAGCTCTACGAGGGCGGAGCCGCCGCCGTGGCCGCCGCCAAAGATCCGCTCATCGAGGTCGCCCGCATCATCGACACCGAGGCCCGCACCGTCCGCAAAACCCTCGAGGCCCAGACCGAGATCAAGCAGCAGGCCCAGGCCACCATCGGCAAAGCCCGCTTCGCCATCGAAGGCACCAACACCTACCCCGACGCCACCTTCACCCTCCGCCTCAGTTACGGCCCCGTCGCCGGCTACGAGGAAAACGGCGTGAAAGTCCCCGCCATGACCACCTTCGCCGGCCTCTACGCCCGCAGCGCCGAGCAGGACAACCAGCCGCCCTTCGATCTCCCACCCCGCTGGATCGCCAAGAAATCCGCGCTCGATCTCAGCGTGCCCTATAATTTCGTGAGCACCGCCGACATCATCGGCGGCAACTCCGGCAGCCCCATCATCAACAAAGCGGGCGAGTTCGTCGGCATCATCTTCGACGGCAACATCCAGTCCCTCGTCGGCGACTTCGGCTACGAAGACGTGCAAGCCCGAGCCCTCAGTGTCCACAGCGCCGGCATCCTCGAAGCCCTCAAAACAATTTACGAAGTTCCCGCCCTCGTCAGCGAGCTGGTTCAGGGCAAGCGCAGCTAAAGCACGCCACCCTTTCGCTCATTCTCCTCTCCCAGGGCCGGTCCCAACGACCGGCCCTTTTTTCTGCTCAGATTGCTGGCGCGATCTGATACCAACATCAGTTGAGTTTTTGACTTAAGGTAGCCGCCAGCGTGAGCGAGTGGTGGTTCGCTATCGTCCAGATATCACCAGACGTTGGTATGAATTCTATTTTCGATCACCGCCCATCCGGCGGATAGCTCCAGACGCGCATCAGTCAATGACCTCGGAGGAATGTCTCCCTTAAGCCCACGGTATTCCGGTTTGAGCTCAAGATAGAGCGCGGGGTGAACGCAGGAAGCGCAG
>JANXLP010000289.1 GCA_025355125.1 Opitutaceae bacterium
AGGTGGATGGGGCTGACATGCCACGGTCCACCCTGCACGGCAGCGCTCAGTTAGCCATTAAATAATGCCGGCCTTGCCCGAAAACACTTTAGCGGGCTTCCGCGGAATACCGTGGAGCGGCCCGCCACGTGCGAAGCGATCCCCGAGCGTCATTTTGTCAAAACTTCGCGGGGATAGCTACGGCAATAACAAAACCTTGCCCGTCGTGCCCCGACCCTCAAGCGCGCGATGGGCCGCAGCGGCTTCTGGGAGCGGAAACGTCGCGCCGATGCGCACGTTGAGCGCACCACTCAAGACGGCGCCAAAGAGATCATCGGTGCGCCCGCGAAGTTCGGCGGAGGTTTGCGTGTAGTGGACGAGCGTGGGTCGCGTAAAGTAGAGCGAGCCCTTCTGCGAGAGCAGCAACGGGGCGAGAGGTGCCACCGGGCCGCTGGCGTTACCGAAAGAAACAAACATCCCGCGCGTGCGCAGGCTGTCGATGCTGCCGTTGAACGTGTCTTTGCCCACCGCATCGTAAACCACATCAACGCCGAGTCCGCCGGTGAACGCCCGCGCCGCCGTCGTAAAGTTGTCCCGCGTGTAAACCACCACTTCATCGGCGCCCGCGCCACGGGCGAGCGCGACTTTTTCGTCGGAGCCAACCGTGGCAATGACACGCGCGCCAGCGCGTTTCGCCAACTGCACGAGGAGCAGGCCCACGCCGCCCGCCGCAGCGTGGATGAGCGCGGTGTGGCCGGGCTTCAGCGGAAAAGTATCTATGGCCAGATAATGCGCGGTGAGCCCCTGCAACAGCAGTGCGGCTGCCGTCTGCGTCGAAACGCCGTTCGGAATCCTTACCACATGCGTGGCGGGCGCGAGGGCCTCGGCAGCGTAGCCGCCGCTCGCCTTGGCGGTGGCGACGCGGTCACCGACGGAAAACTCCGTCACTCCCGCTCCGACTGCCGACACCACTCCGCCGATTTCGGCACCGAGCGTAAACGGCAGCGGCACCGCGTAGAGTCCGCTGCGTTGATAGGTGTCGATGAAGTTGAGACCTGCAGCCTCAACGCGGATGCGGACTTCGCCGGCGCCGGGCGCAGGAACAGGAATATCGTCGGCGCGGAGTTTTTCAGGACCGCCGGTTTCGTGGATGCGGATGGCGAGCATGGCTTTTATAGGGAAGGACAGATCAGTCGAAGACGACGGTCTTGTGGCCGTAAACGAGCACGCGATTTTCGAGGTGCCAGCGCACGGCTTGGGCGAGCACGGATTTTTCGAGGTCGCGGCCTTTGCGGATCAGGTCCTCGACGTCGTGACGGTGCGTCACCCGCGCGACGTCCTGTTGGATGATCGGGCCGTCATCGAGCACCGCCGTCGCGTAGTGCGCCGTGGCGCCGATCAGTTTCACCCCGCGCGCGGCGGCCTGGTGATACGGTTTGCCGCCGGCAAACGCCGGGAGAAACGAGTGGTGGATGTTGATCACCGGGCAGCCGCAGCGTTCTAGAAAATCTGCCGAGAGCACCTGCATGTAGCGGGCCATGATCACAAGATCGATGCGGAGCTCACGGAGCAGGGCGACCTGTTTGGCTTCGGCGGCGGGCTTGTCGGCGGCGATCACGGGGATGACGTGAAACGGCAGACCGTGGGTCGCGGCGGCGGGCGCGAGGTCGGCGTGGTTGGAGACGACGGCGACGAGGTCGCAGGCGAACTCACCGGCGCGGTGGCGCAGCACGAGATCGTGGAAGCAGTGGTCAAACTTGGAGACAAAGATTGCCACGCGCGAACGCTGCGCTGCGGAGGCAACGCGTGCATTCATGCCGAGCGAAGCGGCGAAGGCGTGGAAGGCGACGGTGTCGGCGGAGGCGTCGCCGTTGGCGGGCGTCCACTCGACACGTTGGAAGAAAACGCCCGCCTCCATGTCGCGATGCTGATCAGCGTGGAGAATGTTGCCCCCGCGTTCGAAGATCCAGCCCGACACGCGGGCCACGAGGCCGGGTTGATCGGGGCCGTGAAGGAGAGCGACGAGCGTGGCGGCGGATGACGACATGGTGGAAGGTTTGAAGGCACCACGCACGCCGCCGGGCGCAAGCCTGTTGTCTCTAGAGGACGCGCGCTCAGCGGTAGATCGCCAGACCTTCGATCCCACTGGAGGCGGGGGGCCACCGCTGGGTAGAAGCTGACGCTACCCTCGGCCACCGTCGTGGAACGGCTGTCGGACCCGACGTTACCGCTCACGCCGGAGGTGTATTTCACGCCGGCATCGGAGACGCCGTCGCGGTTGGCGGTGACATAGACGCCGGCTTTGGCGCTGGCGCTGAGCGCGGCGATGTTTTCGTTGCTCACACCGAACTCCGGCTTGGGTCCGACGAAGGCGGTGAACCCGCCTTTGCTGTCGAGGCCGAGCTCGCTGTTGATGCTCACGCCGGGAATCTCGGTATCGACGCCGAACTTCAGCGCCAAGCCCCCGCAACCGAGGGTCACGCCCACCTGAAACAGAAGACTGCCGCCGCCGGGCAGATTGCCCGTGCCGAATTTCAGGGGCGAGTTGCCGTCGCACGTGGCGGCTTTCTGCGGCGTGGGCGCCATCGGCACCTCGCCCTCTTCGCGCGTGATGCCCGGGTGCGCGCCGATTTCGGCCTGCGTTCGCGCGAGCTGGAGCAAGCGGGTGTAGGCCTGACAACGCTGCGCCTCGATGCTGAGGCGGTAATACTCGTGCCAGGCGGGATCGCCCACCTGCCCGGAAAGAGAGGTCGCCAACAGATGCCACTCGGCGAAGAGCCTGCGCTCGGCCTCCTCCTGGCGCTGCACGAAACGCCGGGCCCGGCCGAGCGCGGCGGCGTGAAACGGGCGGGCGATTTCGTTGATCTGCTCCAGCGTGGGCGGCGTCTTTTGGGCGACCCGGGCCTTGATGAATTTCTCCTGCGCTTCCTCAGCCGCCTTCGTGCGCTCGGCTTCCACCTCGCGCAGTCCGGCGATGCGCTCCTGCTCAGCCTGCCGACGGGCGCGCTCGAGGTCGCGGAGCTTGCGGTCTCGGTAGTCGAAGGAGCGCAAAATGCCGGCCATGCGGTGACCCCCGGTTTCCTGCACGTCGTCGTCGGTGTGCTTGAAGCCAGGCGGTTCTTTGCGTTGCACCAAGAGCTCACCAAATCGCCGGTCGGATGCGGCAATGGCGACCCTCCATCGCCGGCACCAGGGCATTGGCCCGCGTCACGGTGCCGGCGTAGATGACGTTGGGCAGCACGCCGGCCTCGCCGCGGGAAAGATCGAGGATCGTGCGCAGATCGGCGCAGACCTGCTCGCCCGCTTTGAGCGGATCGGGCTCTTTTTTATCCAAGTCGGTTTCAACGCTGCTCATCAGCGGCGGCCGGTGCCGCCAAACGCCGAGGAGGAGATATTTGCGCTGCTCCTCCGCGTCGTCGGAGATGACGGCGAGCCACCGCGACGCTTCCGCCAACTGCGGCTGGCGGGTGGCCACCGCGCCCGGCAGGGGCCTGGCCGCGGCGATGTCGCCCAACCGCACGAGGCAGTAGGCGCGCAGGTAGGCGAGGCCGTCGGCCCCGGCGATGCCCATCGGCGGAGAGGGCACGGCGTTGCGGCGGGCCATTTCGTCCAAAATCGCGAGAGCGTCGTTAGCGTAGCCGAAACCCGCGAGCATACCCGCGATGTCGGCGAGGGCATCGGGCGACCCGAGATTCCGTTCGTAGGCGGCGACGAGCAGGGCGAAGGCCGCCGAGGGGCGGCGCCGGGCGTGCTCGCGCACGGCAAGGAGGCGCAGCCTGAAAGGCTCGTTGTTGGGCAGACGTTTCAACGTGGCGGCGAGCACGCCGGGGGTGACTGCGGACTGGGCGAGCGCCCGGGCTTTGGCCAAGGCCGAATCAAAAAGTCATAGGGCGGCGCGTGACACTGCCGGCGAGGCCCTGGTTGTTCGAGCGCAGCGAGGCGAGTTCTGCCTCCACATTGACGGAGCGGTCGTCGCCGTAGCTGCGAAACACGGTATTCCGGTTTGAGCACAAGATAGAGCGCGGGGTGAACGCAGGAAGCGCAGGGCGGCGGCGGGGAGGGAGGCGTAGTGCTGGGT
>JANXLP010000317.1 GCA_025355125.1 Opitutaceae bacterium
GCTGGATGTTCGCGGCGTGGAGGCCTTCGATGAAACGGCTGTAGGTGATGTCGTGGGCGCGAACGGCAGCGTTCAGACGGATGATCCAGAGACCACGACGGTCGCCCTTCTTCTTCTTGCGGGCGGCGTAAGCATACTGCCAAGCATGCTGAACAGCGTCTTTGGCGTAGCGGAAGAGCTTCGACTTGTTACCGAAATAGCCACGGGCGTATTTCAGCGTTTTCTTGTGCCGCTTGCGGGAAGCGGGTGAGTTTGTTGCACGAGGCATGTTATTTTATGTGTTTTTTTAGTGCCGTCGGGTCGTCTCGTTAGGATTCACCCGACTGGCTGGTTGTGGTTTATGCCCTTGGCTTAGAGGCCATACGGCAAGCAGCGCTTAAGCGGCTTGGCATGGCCTGGAGCCACAAGCTTGTCCTTGGAGGCACGACGCTTTTGCTTCGTGCTCTTCGCGGAAAGCAGGTGACGAAAACCGGGCGTGCGGCGGATCAACTTTCCCGTTCCGGAAATTTTGAAGCGCTTGGCGACGGACTTTTTGGTCTTTTGCATGGAGAGAGCGGAAGAAAACAGAGTGTGCACCGCCCCAAGGCAAGGGCAATCTTCGCCAAACTCATCCGCGATGAACGAGGTTTTGATCAAAGCAAAGACCTGAACATTTCACGATCAGCTCCAAATCGCATGAAACAAAAATATCCGAAACCCAAAAAGGCCGTTGACAAGGCTCACCGCGTTTTGAGTGTTCTCACCTCTCACTTTTCGGTTTCCTAGCTCAATGGTAGAGCAGTTGACTCTTAATCAATTGGTTCCGGGTTCGAGTCCCGGGGGAACCACCAACTCTCCTCTTCAGGCCCACACTTGAAGAGGTTTTTCAGTCGCAGCCGTTCTTTGATTTCTTGTTTTATCGTGTCGGCTGAAGCACGCCGGCGTAGCTCAATGGTAGAGCACCTGTTTTGTAAACAGGCGGTTGCGGGTTCGAATCCCATCGCCGGCTCCAGCCTGCACCGCGACAGGAACACACGATTTTTACTGCTCGATGGTGTAATGGTAGCACAAGCGACTCTGACTCGCTTAGTCTAGGTTCGATCCCTAGTCGGGCAGCCACTTTTCATTCCTTTTTTCGGAGCAGCCGTTACGGCTAACTTGAAAGAGGACTTCCCAAACAAGATCTCAAAGCCTCACCCCCGCCCCATGCCTGCTGCACAGCACGCCCAGCCCACCCACATCGTGGGCCTGATCCCAGTCATCACTTTCGTGCTGTGGACAGGATGCTTGGCCGTCGGGGGGCTCGGCTACGTCCTGCACTACGCTCACCCACAGTCGCTGATCTCAACAACTCGCGTCGTTGCGAAGAAAATCACCGTTGAACTGGATGACAGCCCACCTTTGGTCGCAACCGGCCCCACCCATCCTTCAGAGAAATTAACCGCGCCGCCACCCGCACCTAGGATCGCCGTGGCCGAACCTTCGGCGGCACTCGCGTTCCCTCTACCAGTCTCCGGATTAGTTAACATTAGCGATGCCGATCAAGCCTCCGCCTCAGGACGGATCGATACGGCAGAAAAAAACACCGCCATCCAGCCACTCGTCTTCGGTCAGGACGCAGGTCGCCAGCCCGCTCCACCCTACCCGTCTGCCGCGATCCGCCAGGGCCAGGAAGGCATTGTCACCGTCCGCTTAAACGTCGGGGAAGATGGCAGGGTAACCACCGCCGAAACCTCCATTGCATCATCTTGGCCCCTGCTCAACGAAGCCGCGATTCGCACGGTGCGCGAACGCTGGCGCTTCGGCCCCGGCGCCATCCGCACCTACGAGGTGGCCATTCGTTTCACTCTTCAGAAGTAACCCATCCTCTCTTTCCGTCCATGCCCTCTCCCCTTTTCGCCAACCTCGTTTTCGACCTGTTCCTGCGGGGCGGACCGGCTGCGGCGTGAAAGGGCCCACCACCACAAGGAGCGTTCGATGAGGACGGTGAGAGCGGCGAGGAAGCAGAGCAGGATCGGCCACATGACGGGGC
>JANXLP010000321.1 GCA_025355125.1 Opitutaceae bacterium
ATTGCGTGCGGGCCGCCCGCGCTCCCGGTTTCGGTGCTCACTGCACTTTGTATTCCGTGACCTTCAGCTTGCCGCTAATGATGTCGGCCTTGGCTTGGTTGAGCTTTGCCTCGATCTCCGGCGTGATGAGCTTGCGGTTAAATTCGTCGAGCGAGTAGTCCACGCCCTTCTCCGCGAGTCCGAGCACGAGCTGGCCGGGCTTCCAACTGCCGGCCTTCGCATCGCTGAACGCCTTGTAAACCGCCACATCGACGCCCTTCACCGCCGAGGTGAGCACACTGCCGGGATGGAGGTAGTTCTGGTTGCTGTCGCAGCCGATGCTCAGCTTGCCCGCGTCCTTGGCCGCCTGCATCACGCCGATACCCGTCGCGCCGGCGGCGTGGAAAATGACATCAGCACCGCGGCCAAACTGGCTCTTCGCGAGTTCCGCGCCCTTGGTCGGATCGCCCCATGCGGCCGGCGTCGTTCCCGTCATGTTCTGGAAAACCTCAGCGTTGGAATTCACGTATTTTGCACCCTCGGCGTAGCCCAGCGCGAACTTGCGGATGAGCGGAATGTCCATGCCACCCACGAAGCCGATCTTGCCGGTCTTGGAAACGAGCGCCGCCGCCATGCCGCACAAAAAGGACGACTCTTGCTCGCGAAAGTTGATCGACTGCACGTTGGGCAAATCGACGACGCCATCGATAATCGTGAACTTCACGTCGGGAAACTGCTTGGCAATCTTCTCGACTGCCGACGCCTGCGTGAAGCCGACCGCGATGATGATATTGGCGCCGCGCTTGGCTAGCCGCGACATCGCCTGTTCACGCTGGGCAGCGTTGGTGATCTCAAACTCGCTGAAAGCGATGCCCGTGTCCTTCTTAAATTTCTCCGCGCCTTCGCTGGCCGACTGGTTGAACGAACGGTCAAACTTGCCGCCAAAATCATAGACGATCGCCGGGGCGAACGCTTTTTCAGCCGCGTGGACGGCGGGCGCAAAAAAGGCCGCGGCACAAAGTGCGAGCGCGGCCGAACGACGGGAAACAAGGGATGAAAGCATGGGGGAAAAATCCATTTCGGGTAAGCAAACCGTGAGCCAATGCTCCGGGTGAATCAATGCCTGATCGTCACTCGGCGGAGTGACCACGAAACCAACGCAATTCGCCGCTTATTTCTTATTGGACCAAGCGCCCGATTCGCTCTGAACCCAGACGCCCGCCGCGCTACCCGCCGCGATCTGCTTCGCGCGCGCGCGCCCCACGGTCTCGACGGAGACCCGCTGCTGCTGGGCGATCGCTTCATAGACGGTTTCGCGATCCCGATTTTCGCCCGCTACAATATCGCCGGCGGCGGGACTGGCATCACGCAGTTCGACCATGCCGCGGTTGTTTTCACCGATGGCGCCTTTTTCCTTAAATTGGTCCAACTGCGCCAAGCGCTGCGTCATCCGGGTTTTCACCGCACCGAGGTCTTCGGCACGGACGGATACAGTGACGAAAGAAAAAACACCAACGATCAGGAGGAGACGAAAAAAGATGGTTTTCATAGGAGCAGAGAGATCAGGGTTTCGTAGGCGAAGTATTGATGGTGGCGGACTTTTTATCGAGGTCGCCGAAGAAATCATCGAGGGCCTTGTCCACCTTCACGTTCACATCGACGGTGGCATGCACGTTTACCTCGACCGGCTTCAGGGTTACAGTAAGGCAACCGCTCAAAAACCCGAGGCTACCGAGGGCGATAAGGCAACGAATCATGGAAATAGGTTTCAGACGTGGACTGCGCGTGGCAACGAAAGTTTCCTCAATGAAAGCTCAACTTGGTCCGGTCATCCATGCTGAGCTGGAACAATGCGGAGAGCGGCCCCGACACGTCCGCCTCAAAGGTCACTTTATCCACCGCCGTGCCGGCCTGCGCGGGTCGCGCGACCATTTCCACCCGGGCGGAACGACCGCGGTTATCGCCCTCCGGCGTGAGTCGCACCAGCAACGAATGCGCCCGCAACTCCGTTTGCCCGAGTTCGATCGCCTTCAGGTCGGCGTAGGCCGGGTTCACGGGCGCGAACCAGCGCGCGAGCGGCCCCAGCCACGCCGGCAGCAGGCCGAAACGCTCGGGCATGTGCTCGGTGAGCAAACCGGGCGACGGCGCGAGCCGCACCACCGTGGGTTCGTCGTCGCGCAGCTTGAGATAGCCTGCGCCGAGTTGCATGCCCGCCGCCTTGCTCCAATCGATCCGCACCTCGCCGTCGATACGACCCCGCGCCTCCGCGAAACCGGTGGGCACCAGCGCCGCCACGTCCTGCAGGCCGATGCGGTTGAAACGCACGTTGACGCTCACCACCGGCGGGTTGAGCGGCAGCGTGAACGGATCGACCGTCACATCGCCACCGGCCATTTCGATGCTCGTCGCCTTGCCCGCAAAAATCAGCCGCTCATCGACCTGTCCGCTGAGCGCAAAATTCCGTGCGCCGAAGCGCTGCGTGGAAATGGTCTTCACCGTGAGCTCCAGCGGACTCGTGCTGGCCCAGGTCTTGGCGACGGCGTCGAAAACAAAATCCCCGCGCAGCGTGATCCCGTCCAGCGACCAGGCCTGCGCCTTGTGTTGCAACGCACCATCCAGCCACTCGATTTTGAGCCGGCCCGACGGTTGCCCTTCACGGAGCGTGCCCTCGCCGCTGAGGTGCAGCGTGCCGCGCATGGTCGCGCCGATGAGACTGGGCGCGAGCTGCGGCGCGAGCACGGCAATCCACCGTCCCGGCTCCAGCTCGCCCGATTCGATGCGCCACGCGCCATCGGTGCTCCCGGCGCCCAGCCGCACCGCGAGTTTCAGCCGCGCGCCCGGTGCATCCACCGTCATCCGGCACTCGCGAAAGCCATCGCGCGGCGCCTGCGCCGCGAGCCGCCAGTGAAGTTTGGGCGCGCCGGGCAGCAACGAGACAAAATCACCTTCCAACTCACCTGCGATCGGCAGCAACAAAACCGTCGGCACCTCCGCCCGCGCCACGCCGAGCGCGAGCAGGACAACGAGGAGGCGCGGCAACATGAGTGACATGTGAGACGAAGCGAAACGTCCGCACGCAGTCAGTCAATCAGGCGCGTATTTTGCGTGCTCGGGCCGGCCGTAACGCGGATCACCCGCAGCCGGCCGCTCAGCCCGTAACACGATTGGCACACATTCGTCGCAGAGCCAGAATCTCAATGGGCCGATTCGTCTTCTGCGCATGACCACCATCCTACCGGACGATACGTCACCCGCCGCTTCCTCGGGCCCACCGTCAGCCACGGAGCCCGGCCCCGCCACGACCGATCTGCGGAGCCTGATTCATCACCGGCATATTTTACCGCACTCCACCACGATGGAAGCCGCCCAGGAATATCTTCACCGCCGCGGCGTGGAATATGCCGCCGTCCTCGAGGGCTCGCGGCTGCTCGGCCTGTGCTCCCAGCACAAACTCGACCTCCTGCTCGGCCAGCGCAAACTCGACCTCCTGCTCGGCCAGCGCTCCGGCATCGGCTTCGCACTCTACGCCCGCCGCCCCCTGACCGAAGCGCTCCTCCCCCAAAGTGTCACCCTCGACGAGAACACTCCCTTCACCCTCGTGCTCCAAGCCGTCTTCGCCCGCGGCGGGGATGATTTCTTCGACGACATTGCCCTGATCGATACCGCCGGTGCGGTCAGCGGGCTCGTGCCCGTGCGCTCACTCGTTTCGCTCCAGCACCGCATCCACTTCGAGCAACTCCAGCAACTCTCGGCCCTCACCGTCCGTCTCAACGAGACCAACCGCGAACTCGCCGCCGCCCGCGACACCGCGCTCGCCGCCACGCAGGTGAAATCAGATTTCCTGGCCAACATGAGCCACGAGATCCGCACCCCCATGAACGGCGTCATCGGCATGACCAGCCTCCTGCTCGGCACCCCGCTGAACGACGACCAGCGCGAATACGTCGAAACCGTGCGCTCCTCCGGCCAGTCGCTCCTCGTGCTCATCAACGACATCCTCGATTTCTCGAAGATCGAGTCCGGCAAGCTCGAGTTCGAGCGCCAGCCGGTCGCCTTTGACCAGCTTCTGCTCACCTCGCTCAACCTCTTCTCCGCCCGCGCCGCCGAGAAGCGCATCGACCTCGGCTACCTCCTCGCGCCCGATACGCCCGTGTGGATCTGGGGCGACGCCACCCGCCTCCAGCAGATCTTCGTCAACCTCATCAGCAACGCCCTGAAGTTCACCGAGCGCGGCGATGTCTTCGCCACCGTGCGCGTGGTGCCGCACAACGCCGTCGCGCAGCGTATCCGGCCCGACCCGACGCAGCCGCCGCCCGACGTCTGGCTGCAGGCCGGCGTGCACGACACGGGCATCGGCATCCCGCCCGAGCGCATGAACCGGCTGTTTCAAACCTTCAGCCAGGTGGACGCCTCGACCGCCCGCCGCTACGGCGGCACCGGCCTCGGCCTCGCGATCTGCCGCCGCCTTTGCGAACTCATGGGGGCGCCATCTGGTGCGAGAGCGTGCCCGGCACCGGCTCCGCCTTCCACGTTCTCCTGCCCTGCTCCGTCCATACGCCCGCCGTCCCGCCCGAGCCGTCCGCCGAATCGACCCTTCCCGGTAAGCGCCTGCTCATCGCCGACGACAACCCCAACTACCGCCACCTCCTCCGCCACCACGCCGAAGGCTGGGGCCTGCGCGTCACCGCCGTTGCCTCCCTGGCGGAACTCGCGGACAAGCCCGGCGAAACCGCCGCCTTTGACTTCGTCGTCCTCGATGGGGAAGTCCCCAACCAGCCTTGGGAAACCTGCCTTGCTCCCCTCCTCGCCGCCACGCCCGCCCCCGCCGTTATCGTGCTCGATACGCCAGGCAACCACGCCCACCGCAGCCGGCTTCAGGCCTGCGGCATCCGCCATTTTCTCAACCGGCCCGTGAGCGCCTTCGCCCTTAAAAATCTCCTATTGCACAGCGCTGCGCCGCGCGCGCCCGGCCGCCCTGAGCGTAAACCCGACGCGCCCGCCGCGGCATTCAATCTCCGGCTCCTCGTGGCCGAGGATAATCCGGTCAACCAGCGCGTGATTCTCCACATGCTCAAACGGCTGGGCTTCAAACCCGACATCGTTGCCAACGGCCTCGAGGTGTTGGCGGCCCTCCACCGCCAGCCCTACGACGTCATTCTCATGGATATGCAGATGCCTGAACTCGACGGCTACGAAGCCTCCGAACGCGTGCGCCGCGAATTCCCGCCCGAAGCCCAGCCCCGCATCATCGCCGTCACCGCCAACGCCCTCGCGGGCGACCGCGAGAAATGTCTAGCAGCGGGCACCGACGACTACCTCGCCAAACCGGTCACGGTGGAGGGACTCAGCCGCATCCTACTCAAGCACGCGCCCACGGCGCCGCCGTGGTGAGCGCCTGCCATCGGGGAGGCACTCACTTCACCGGCACCGCCGGCAAATTCCAAATCTGCTCGGCGTATTCGCGGATCGTGCGGTCGCTGGAGAATTTGCCCACGCGCGCCGTGTTGAGGATCGCGGCCTTCGCCCAGGCGGATTTGTCGCGGTAGGCCGCATCGACGCGCGACTGCGCATCGCAGTAGGCGCGGAAATCGGCGAGCACGAGGAAAGGATCGCCGTGGGCCAGAATCGAATCGTGCACCGCCGCAAACGCGCCGGACTCGCCGGACGTCCAATAATCGCTGCCGAGCCAGTCGATCACGGCACGCAGCTCTTCGTCGGCGTGGTAATAGTCCCACGGGTTGTAGCCCTTGGCCCAGAGCGCTTCGACCTGTTCGACGGTGAGGCCGAAGATGAAGATGTTGTCGTCGCCCACCTCTTCGCCGATCTCGACGTTGGCGCCGTCGAGCGTGCCGATGGTGAGCGCACCGTTGGCCATGAGCTTCATGTTGCCGGTGCCGGAAGCTTCCTTGCCGGCCGTGGAAATCTGCTCGGAGAGATCGGCGGCGGGGATGATTTTCTCGGCGAGCGAGACGCGGTAGTTGGGCAGGAAAACGACCTTCAGCTTACCGCCGATGCGGGTGTCGGCGTTGATGCGCGCGCCGATGGTATTGATCGCGCGGATGATATTTTTCGCGACATCGTAGCCGGGCGCGGCCTTGGCTCCGAAGACGAAGACGCGCGGCACGATATCGAGCGCGGGGTTCTGCAAGAGGCGGCGGTAGAGCGCGAGGATGTGCAGCAGGTTCAGATGCTGGCGCTTGTATTCATGCAGGCGCTTGATCTCACGTCGAAGAGAGCGTCGGGCGAGACCTCCACGC
>JANXLP010000332.1 GCA_025355125.1 Opitutaceae bacterium
CGGCGACCCCGCCCTACAATCCGACGCAGTCAGGGAGCCGTGCCGCCTTGGACCGTGATGGCGGCGGGCTGGTTGGCGGCGTTCACCTGCACGACGGTGGCGCGATGCGCGGCGATCTCGGCGGGCTCCAGCGCGACGTAAGCGGCGACGATGGCGAGGTCGCCCGGTTGGACAAGATTCGCGGCCGCGCCGTTGACCTGAATCTGACCCGGTTCGCCATAGATCACGTAGGTCGTGAAGCGCGCGCCGTTGGAGATGTCGTAAACGTCCACCTGTTCGAGCTCGAGCAAGCCCGCCGCGCGGCACAGGGCGCGATCAATGGAGATGGAGCCCTCGTAGTCGCGGTCGGCGGAGGTGATGGTGACGCGGTGAAGTTTACTGCGGAGAAACGTGCGGAGCATGGGATCAGGAGAAATTTTGTGCGGCAAACACCCGTAGGCCGTGCAGGACGAGGGCGGGTTCATGGACGGTGAAAAGACCGTCGTGGTTGAGGAGCGCCGCATGACCTCCCGTGCCGATCACGATGAAACGCCGCCGCCCAAACGCCTCGTCCGCCACGCGGGCCACGACCTCGCGGACGGCGCCGAGGTGCCCGAAATATGTGCCACTGGCGATGCCCTCGGCCGGGGAACGGCCGAGCGCGCGGCGTGGCCGGGCCGGCGGGACGCGGGGCAGTTGCGCGGTGCGCGTGGCCAGGGCGTCGCCCCACAGGGACAACCCGGGCAAGATCGCGCCGCCGAGCAGGCCGCCGTCGCGGCGCAGGGCCGTCACCGTCGTGGCGGTGCCGCAATCGACCACGATTACATTTTTCCCAAGATGGAGCGCGCGGGCACCCATCGCCGCCGCGAGCCGGTCCGTGCCGAGCCGGTGCGGTGCGCGGTAGCCGAGCGCGAGGCCGTGGGCCGCGCGGGTGGTCAGCACGCGAGGCGTGAGGCCGAGGCGTTTTTCGCACCACGCGACGAGGGCGGCAGTGCGCGCGGGCACGACGGAGCACAGGGCGACGACGTCAAAGCGCCCGCGCTCGAGCGGGCGTTGGTGCGGGGCGCGGCGAAAGCTGCGGACCAGCCGGGCGTCCTCGAAGACGCCGCCGATCAGGGAAGAATTGCCGAGGCCAAGAACGAGCGTGCGCATGGGGCGGGACTCAGCGCGGGAAAAGCGCGGCCGCGAGCGCCGGCACGCCCGCCACCGTCGCCGGCGCGGTGGTGGTGTTGTGATAAATCCGAAACGGATGGGCCGTGCGGGCGGTGGCGTCTATTTCCGCGAGGTCGTTGTGGACCACGCGATCGACGCCGCCCGCTGCGAATTGTGCGGTCACGGCGGATTGCCGGGCGGCCGCGTCTGCGTGGACGGTGAGCTTGAAACCCACGACCACGAGCGGACGCGGCGAGAGGGCCTTGAGGCCGGGGAGCAATTTGGGGTTGCGCACCAGGGACAGTGAGAGGGTGGGCGCGGCGGAGGAAATTTTTCCCGGCGCGAGAGTTTCGGGCCGGTAGTCCGCAACGGCGGCGGCCATGATCACGGCGTCGTAGGTGCCGGCGCCCAGCCGCCGCGCGAGCCGCGCGTGCAGATCGGCGGCTGAGGAAAATTGTTCGAGGTCGGTCACGCTCGCGTCCGGCGTCGCCGCGCCGGTGCCGTGGAGCAGCGTCACGGTGTGCCCGAGCGCGACGAGGGCGGCGGCGAGCCCGGCCCCGGTGGCGCCGGTGCTCACGTTGGAAAGGAAGCGCACGGCGTCGATGGGCTCGCGCGTCGCGCCGGCGGTGAGGAGGAGGTTCATGGCGACGCGAGCGCGGCGAGCACCTGCGCGACGATCTGCTCGGGCTCGATCAGACGACCGGCGCCGTTCTCACCGCAGGCGTGCGGGCCGTCGATGGGATCGAGCACCTGCACGCCCCAGCCGCGGAGCCGGGTCAGGGCGGCGGTGGTCGCGGGGTGTTGCCACATACGGTGGTTCATCGCGGGCGCGATCCACCAGGGCTTGCGGTCGAGTTCCCACGCGAGAAACAGCGCGCCCACCGGATCGTCGGCCAAGCCGGCGGCGAGGCGGTTGACGGTGTTCGCGGTGGCCGGACAGACGAGCGCGAGGTCGGCGGCGCGGGCCAGCTCGATATGGTCGAGCGCGCGGCCGGGTTGCCACAGCTCGGAAAACACCGGCCGGCCGGTGAGGCCTTCGAGGGTGGCGGCGCCGACGAAGCGCAGGGCGTTGGGCGTGGCGACGGTCTGCACGGTGACGCCGGCCTGGACGAGCCGCGAGATGGCAGCGCAGGCCTTGAAGCACGCGATCGAGCCGGTGAGGAGGAAGAGGACGTTAGGCGAGCGGGACATTGTCGATGAGACGGGTGGCGCCTAGGCGGACGGCGCCGAGCCGGCGACCGTCATGATCCTCGATATAATCCACGGCGAAGCCGGCGGCAGAGAGGGCGGCGGTCGCGGTGGCAGGCGTGGGCGCGGTGGTGAGGACTTGGTGAAAGCGCGGGGCGAGGGCGCGCTCGGCCGGGGAGAGTCGGGCGTTGCGGGAACTCAGCGCGAGCCCATCGGCCTCGCGGACCGTGGGCCGGCCGATGATCGTGGTGGGCAGAAAAAACGCCTGCGCCATCCCGCGGATGAGGGCGAGTTGCTGCCAGTCTTTTTCGCCGAAATAGGCGCGCTCGGCATCGGCGATTTGCAGGAGTTTTAACACGACGGTGAGCATGCCGGAGAAATGCCCTGGCCGGTGCGCGCCGCAGAGTTCACGGGAAAATTCCGCTTCATCCACGCGGTAGCGGGTGCCGTCGGGATACATCTCGGCGACGCTCGGCACGAAGACGGCGTCCACGCCTGCGGCGTCCATCAGCGCCTGGTCGGCGGGGAGCGTGCGCGGGTAATTCTCGAAATCGTGGGTCTCGTCGAACTGCGTGGGATTCACGAAAACCGAGGCGAGCACGACGGCGTTCTCCTCCCGCGCCGCGCGGAAGAGCGAGGCATGCCCCTCGTGCAGCGCGCCCATCGTGGGCACGAAACCGACGCTACGGCCGGCGGCGCGGTGCGCGGCCCGGCGGGTGCGCCAGGCGGCGACGGTGGTGATGATTTCCGGCATGATCAGAAACTTTCCTTGGGCCGGGGAAATTTCGCCGTCCGCACGGCCGATACGTAGCGGGCGACGCCGGTTTGCACGAGCTTGGCGCCATCGGCGAAGCGCCGCACGAAGCGCGGCCGGAACTCGGGCGTGAAGCCGAGCAGATCGTGCAAAACGAGAATCTGTCCCGCGCAGCCCGCGCCGGCGCCGATACCGATGGTCGGGATGGGCAGTTCGGCCGTGAGCGCGCGGGCGAGTTTTGCGGGGACGCATTCCAGCACGACACTGAAGGCGCCGGCGGCGGCGAGGGCGGCGGCATCCTCGCGGAGCCGGGCGGCGGCGACGGCGCTGCGCGCCTGGACCTTGTAGCCGCCCAACGCGTGGACCGACTGCGGGGTGAGCCCGAGATGGCCCATGACGGGAATGCCGGACTCGACCAGATGGGCGATGACCTCGGCATGCCCGCGGAGGCCCTCGGCCTTGACGGCGTGGGCACCGGCGCGGAGCAGGGCGGCGGCGGCATCGAGGGCGTGCGCGCGGCCCTTCCGGACGGCCAGAAACGGGAGGTCGGCCACGATCAGTTTCCCGGGTGCGCCGCGGGCGACCGCACGGGTGTGGAGCGCCATCAGCTCGGTGGTCGCGCCCAGCGTGTCGCGCTCGCCATGGACGACCATCATGGCGCTGTCGCCCACGAGCAGGGCATCGACGTCGGACGTTGCGAGCAGCCGTGCCGACCACGCGTCATAGGCGGTGACCATGACGAACTTGCGGCCCGCCGCGTGGGCGCTGGCGAAATCGAGAATGGAGGGAGTGGACACGAGAAGGAGCACGTGAAGTCACTCCTTTCGCAAAGACAAGGCCGGGTCGTGTCACCCATGGAAAGGTCACAAACGGGACGATGCAAAGATCATGGAATCGTCGCGCTCGATGGCGGCTGTTCGCAGACTAATACCAGGCCGGGTGATACCTGGACGAGAGCGAACCACCACTCGCTCACGCTCGCAGCTACCTTAGTCAAAAAACTCAACTGACGTTGGCGTAAGAACGCGCGGATTCACGCGCGGATTCTTTTTAATTTAGGGCGAAGTAGTCGCGCGCGGACCGGGGCGGAGGTGGGCGAGGCGAAGGCGTGGGCGTGGAGGGCGGGTCGGAGACCGCGCCCTACTTTTTGGTGGCGGGTGGGGTCCAGGTGAGTTTTTGGCCGGCGGCGAGGAGGCGGGTGCGGAGGGTGGGATAATCCACGGCTTGCACGGAGGACTTGGCGTCGATGGCAAGCGCGGCGGCGGTGGCGGCGCTCTGGCCGAGGAGCATGAAGACGGGCTCCATGCGGATGCTGCCGAAAGCGATGTGCGAAGAGGAGACGGCGACGGGCACGAGGAGGTTGGCGCATTCGCGTTCGCGGGGGACGAGCGCGCGGTAGCTCACGGGGTAGGGCTGGGGGGTGGATTTCTCGACGTTGCCCTCGGCCATCACGACGCCTTTTACGACGACGCGAGAGGTGTGGTGGGAGTCCATGGTGTAGCTGGCGAGGCCGACGCTGTCTGCGGCGACGACTTGGCCCTTACAGTTGTGCTCGGTCATGACGTAGTCGGAGATCATGCGGCGGCCTTCGCGCACGTAGAGCTCGTGGGGCCAGCCGTCGGTTTCTGCGAACTGGTCGCGAGGGAGGCCGAAGGTGTTGACGTGGGCGCGGAGTTTTTCGGGCACGGCGGCATCTTGGGCGAGGAACCACATCATGCCCTGTTGGTAGGTGACGTGGGCTTGGAAGATTTTTTCGCGCTCGGCGTAGTCGGCTTCGGGCCAGCGGTTGCTGCCGCCGATGAAATCGGTGGAGACGGGGCCGGCGTTGTTGCAGTCGCCGAGGTTGAGTTTGATCGGGCCGTGTTTGTAGGTCCAATCCCAGACGAAGTCGGTGGAGGCGGAGGTGAGGTAGCGCTCGAGGAGCGCGTAGTCGCCGCGGTTATAGCCGGCGGGTTGGGGAAACGCGCGGCCGGCGGCGGCGGTGGTGAGCCACATGCGAAAATTGTAGGCTTGGACCAATGTGTCGCCGGAGCCTTCGGCGCGGGGCGGCTCGGCGGAGATGCCGGGGAGGAGCCCGCTCGCGGGATTGCCGGGCGTGCGGTAGGGATCGACGGGGAAACGGAACTG
>JANXLP010000341.1 GCA_025355125.1 Opitutaceae bacterium
CCGTGGAGCCTCCCCGAGGAGATTAAGCAGCACCTCGACCTTAACAGCGGCAACAACCGCGGCCGTCTCTACCGCCTCGTGCCCGACGACGCCACCTGGCAACGCCGCACCCGCGTCGCCCTCGGCTCCGCCACCACCGCCGAACTCGTCGCCACCCTCGCCCATCCCAACGGCTGGCATCGCGACACCGCGTCGCGCCTCCTCTACGAACGCCAAAACGCCTCCGCCGTCCCGTTGCTCCGCGCCCTTACTGATCCCCTCGCGCAACACCACGCCCTCGGCGTCCTTGATGGTCTCGGCGCCCTCACCGAAGAGCCCGTGCTCCTCGCGCTCGCCAGCCCCGACGCCCGTCTGCGCGAACACGCGATCCTCTACGCCGAGAAACTCATCGCGCACGCCGCACCGTCGGCCGCCCTCGTGGAAAAACTCTCCGCACTCGTCACCGATGACAACGCCCGTGTGCGTTTCCAACTCGCCTTCACGCTGCCTTCCTCACCCGCGCTGGCCCCGGCCTTCGTCCAACTCGCCAGCCGCGATCACGCCGAGCCGTGGATCTCCGCCGCCCTCCTCAGCGCGCCCCCCGCCGTGCTCAACGCCACGCTACTCCCCTCCTTCACGCGCGACCTCACCACCGCCAAAGCCGCCGCACCATTCGTCGCCAAACTCATCGAGATCCGCGCCGCGTTCAGCGGCCCTTCGGACCGCGCGGCCCTGATCGCCTTCATCGCCCAGCCCGGCACGAATCCGCTCTGGCTACGCGCCCTCGGCGACGGCCTCCGCCGCACCGGCACCACCATCGCCAACGCCGACGCTTCCGGAAAACTCACTGCCGTTTTCACCCGAGCCGCCACCACCGCCGCAGACGCCAAAGCCCCCGCCGCCGCGCGTTTCGACGCCCTCGCCTTGCTCGATATCGCGCCCTACGAAACCGCCCGCGCCGCCCTCCTCGCCTGCCTAGACGCCAGTCAACCCGCGGAGATTCAGTCCGCCGCCATCAAAGTCCTCGCTCAACACACGGTGCCGGCGGTCACCACCGCGCTCGTCGCTCACTGGAGCGACTACACTCCGCCGGCCCGCGAAGCCGCGCTCGCGGCATTGCTCGCGCGTGAAGACCGCGCCACCGCCCTGCTCACTGCGGTTTCCACCGGCACGATCAAGCCCGCCGATATTCCCGCCGCACAGGTCCAAACGCTCGCTCATCACAAGAACCCAAAAATCGCCGCGCTCGCCCGCACTGTCCTAGCGTCCGTGATTCCGCCTTCGCGCGCCGAGGTCACCGCGACCTTCCAGCCTGCGATCACCACCACCGGCGATGCCACGCGCGGTCACGCCGTTTACCAGGGCCGTTGCTTCGTCTGCCATCGCGTTGGCAACGAGGGTATGGCGCTCGGCCCCGATCTCATCACCGTAAAATCCAAGGGTCGCGAAGCGCTGCTCACCGCGATCCTCGAGCCGCACAAGGAGGTCGCGCCGCAATACATCGCTTACGACGTCACCACCAAAGACGGCAACGCCTACACCGGCATCGTCGCCCGCGACGACGCCACCGGTCTTGTCCTCAAAATCATGGGCGGCGCCGAAGTCACCCTCGCTCGCGCCAACATCCGCGGCAGCACCTCCGCCGGCAAAAGCCTCATGCCTGAAGGCCTCGAAGCCGGCATGAGCGTCCGCGACATGGCCGATCTCCTCACCTTTATCGAAACGCTCAAGTAACCATCCCCACGTAGGGCATCCGTCTTGCGGACGCCGGTTCCCCGCTCTCAACCCTCAGCCCTCAACTCTCAACTTTCCGTTCCCATGCGCATGCTCCCGCCCACCCAGACCCGCCGCGATTTCCTCGCCACCACCGCCACGCTGCTCGGTGCCGCCGCCCTCGCCCGCACCGGCCTCACTGCCGCCGCCACCACGCCGCCTATCCCCGCTGAACCGATCATCGATATCCACCAGCACATTCCCTACAGCGGCCGCACTTCCGAAAAGATGATGGCTCATCAGGCCGCCATGGGGATTTCGTTCACCATCCTGCTCCCCGCCGGCTCCCGCTTCGGCCTCGAGGCCGGCGTGAATCCCTATCCTGAAACGCAGGCCTTCGCCGAAAAATATCCCGATCGCTTCGCCTGGTTCGCCAACGAGGTCACCGACCAGCCCGACGCCGTTGACGTCATCCGCCGCCAGCTCAAAGCCGGCGCCATCGGCATCGGTGAACAGAAATTCTACGTCACCAGCGATTCCCCCGGCATCGAAAAAATCGCCGCCCTCGCCGCCGAGTTCGCCGTGCCGATGCTCATGCATTTCCAGCAGGGCACCTATAACAGCGATATTCACCGCTTCCACCGCATCCTCGAAAAATTCCCCACGGTAAATTTCATCGGCCACGCGCAAACCTTCTGGGGCAATATTTCTAAAAACTACGACGAGAAGGTTCTTTACCCCAAGGGCCCGGTGATCCCCGGCGGCATCACCGATCGCCTCCTCTCCGACTACCCCAACATGTTCGCCGATCTCTCCGCCGGCTCCGGCTTCCAAGCCTTCATCCGCGACGAAGACCACGCCCACGCCTTCTTCGCGCGCCATCAGGACAAACTCATCTACGGCAGCGACTGCTCCGATCCCGTCGGTCACGGTCCTGCGTGCTCCGGCATCCAGCAACTCGGCTCAGTCCGCCGTTTCGCGCCCAACAAAAAAGCCGAGCGCAAAATCCTTTTCGAGAACGCCCGTCGCGTGCTGAAACTCCAGAATCTCCTTGGTTAATTCAGCACAGCTCCCACCATCAGAACTAGGGTTTTGCCGATGAGTAAGGTCTGAAATCTCTACGCCATCTCCGCCAGTTGTTTGCAGAGTAGCTGAAAGCAGTGCTCATCGCTGACTCCGGCAAATTTTTCCTTCAACGCGTCGTAAGCATCTTGGGAAATTATTATGTCGTGCACTAACTCATGGCTTTCAGTGGAAGAGAGGGTAGGTGCAGTCGCAGAGGCTCGCAAAATCGCCTCGCTAACGCGGACGGTTTCGAGATCACCAAGAATTGCTGACAGCGACTTAGCGGTCGAATCGGTCACCCAAACACGGGTAGTAGCGTCTGTTACTGGCTCACCCTGGACCCGGAAGTAATAGAGATTTGGGTCGTCGGCCGGCGGAACGGTAAAGTATGGCTGAATTTTAGTTCCTGCGGTTCCGCCAGTCACAGACCAGACCTTTTCTTTGGTTTCCCGACTATGGATCCAAAGGTTTTTATTCCCGCGACGCCTGCTCTTGGTGTTTTTAGTTTTATCCTTCCAAACGGCCCAGTTTTTCTCGGGATCTAGATTCAAAGTAGGCTCCTCAAAGTAGAGAAATTCTGTGAGAGAGGATTCGTAAATAAGCCATCCGCTCCGCAACTCCACAGGCTTGTCACCAGAAATCGCAGCTATCCTTTGGAGGCGGTCATCCAAAACCCTTTGGTAATCTGCGATCACAGACCTCATCGCCTTCTCCTCTTTCATGTTCGCCGGCAAAGATACTTTTCGAGTCAACGCGGGATGCATCAGTCGTGTTCCGCAAATGTCTTTGATGTCCATCGATTCGGAAACGCACATCATCTTTAGCTCAAGTGCTAACCCCGGAATCTCGACGTCTACCTCAAAGTTACTCCAATCCGGCATCTCAATCCCGCGTGCTTTGCAGTAAACGTGCGACCAGTCACCCTCTTCCAATTTTCGCCCCATCATGTAGGCCACGCGAGCAGCAAGAAAATATTTGGCGTTAGCATATTCTGCATTGGTAAAGACCGGAAGTGTCATACTGCTTTCGTTTGAACTTCGGATAACTCTCTTACGCGTCCCATCGCAGCCAAAATCGCGGCACCAACGACACGGGCTAGGATTGGAGGAACGGCATTCCCAATCTGAAATGCGCGTTCCATTCGCGTCCCAAATAAATACCAATTTTCGGGGAATGTCTGGAGTTTCAGCAATTCTAGATCTGTCAGATATTCATGCTCAACAAAAACCGGCGGGGTATCGCCTTGGCGACGGCCCAGAGAGTGCCACTGTTGGCGGAATAGCTGAGCCTCTGGCACACCGATTGGTGCTATTGTTAGTTTTGCTCCCTGATGAGCACCGATTGTCGGCGACGGCCTGTCTAAATGCCAAGTCACGGGCTCGTCATGAGGCCGCACAACATTCTTTACCCACAAAACTGCCTCCTTCTTTAGTGCCCCATATTTCCAGTGACCGTTCAGCCAAAGTGCTTCCCTCACCCCACGCCAAGGTTGCAAATCGTTTAGGTCAAAAAGAGTCGCCTGTGACGGACCGTGCGATTTACCGTGAGTAGGACTGGGCCACTCGAACAACTCGCCGTCGCGAGAGCCAACGATGAACAAACGCTCCCTTAGTTGGGGCGCGCCAAAATCTGCCGCATTCAATATCGTGTGGACACATTTGTATCCTAGATTTGCGAACTCTTGGAGGATAATGTCCAAACTTCCACCAGACTTATTCTCCCAACTTACGGATGCATTCTGGGCGCCGCATCGGTAGCAGGGAACTGACTTTTCGGCTTCGACCTGCAGCAATTCCCAATCTTCGAATTTCACGAGGTTGGTTTCGCGACAAACGCGACAATGTATACGGGCAAGCGGCGCCTTGGTGAGAGTGAGTCCTTTAACGTTCTCAAAGAGAAACCAACGCGGGCGAACCTCATCAACGAGCCGAACGAAATCTTTGAAAAGCTTTCCAGTGTCAGTCTTAACCGCTTCGCGTTTTCCTGCACGACTGAATGGTTGGCATGGGGGGCCTCCTGCGATAAGGTCGACATCCCCTTTTCTTGATCCCGATAACTCAAGAATTTCGCTCGCGGATAAAGCACGAATATCCCGCTCAACGATTTTCGCGCCCCTCAGATAACTTCTGTCCACCAAGCTCGAACGTATGCGTGAGCGCAATTCCTCCGAAAGGACTTCATTTGTTCCCTTGTAGCAACGTTGACCCATCTGCAAAGCAAACCAGGCGTCAAATTCAGTGGGTTTGAGGCTGTTCAAAACTTGGTTTTGTCGAAGCGTTTCGCATGCGTGCGGTCCTATCTCGTTTGCGAGAAGCGTTTGAAAGCCCGCTTGCTCAAGACCTAAGTCCAATCCACCAGCACCAGTGAAAAGAGAAATCAAAGATGGGTGATGGCGTTTCATGAAGCAGCTTCATGAACGGTGGTGAGCGCATCAGATGGTGCCAAGTTCAGTTTTGGGTTCCATCGAAAGGCCCGCGACCGGCCTGTGCTGATAACCGCAAAAGTAGTGAAAGAGGATTGTCTAATCCGGGTAAGACTATCGGGGTAATTTCCTCACGTCACCAACTGCGCCCTAAGGGGCCGTCCTTTCTACAGCACGAGGTTTTGGACCTACTGCCGTCCCGAATGGCTTCCAAAAGGCGCTTTCCCTCCACTATACGACGACTCCCAGCCCGGTCCAACGCCACAGCAACCGGCGCCCCGCGTCGCTGCGCCCCATCGCCCGCGCCCAGCCCGCCGGCGCCACCTTCGCCTCGATCAAAATCTGCAACAGCGCCGCTTGTTGCGCCGTCAGCGTTTCCTCAAAGCGCACGCCCATCGTCGCGCCATAGAACCGCGCCACGCCCGCACTCCACTTCACGGTGTAGAGCCCCGTCCACCGCCAGCTCGGCGCGTGTTTCTTCGCTGCGCGCCGCAACATGATCCGGTGAAACCCAGTCGGCCGCACCTGATCGAGTCGTTCCGCCAGTTCGCCGGTGCCCATGGGATACAATGGTTTTTCTTTTCCGTCGTCGGCCACGATGTGCAGCGCCGGCGCCAACACCGCCGTGCCTGCGACCTCCCAGCCCGCGCGGCGCGCCTCCCGTCGCCACTGCGCCAGCGGCCAGTTGTTAAAATGCCCTCCGCACACATCGCTCGCCAGATAACTCGAAGGCATCGTCGCCTGTTCACCGAGTTCATCATCGTGGAGCGTGTCCCAGAGCTGCAGCAGCTCACGCAGCCGGCGCTCATCGCGCAGCGCATCCACCGCGACGCCAAAACTCTCCAGCCACGGCCGCAACGCCACCGTCGGATGCCCCGCGCCGTTGACGCCAAGATAAAGCGCGCCGTCCGCGCTCAAGCACGTTGCGAGCACCTTCAGCGCCCGGCCCGGCTGCGGAATGTAACTCAACACGCCGTGACACGTGATCAGGTCAAACTCGCCTCCGATCGTCGTCGCGAGCTGCGCATCGGTAAGATCGCCCACCAAAAACGTGATCGGCCGGCCGACCTTGGCCTTCTTTTCCAACTGCCGCGCCACCGCAATCGACCGTGGACTAAAATCCACCGCGACGATCTCCGCCTGCGGCAACCAGCGGCGCAACAGAAACGCCTCCATGCCTGTCCCGCAGCCCGCGACGAGCACGCGCTGCGGCCTCACGCAGCCCGGCCGCCCGATGCCCTGCATCCAGGTGAGCGCCGGCAGCGAACCCCGGCCCTCGCTCAGCGCAGCCAGATCGTTCCCCGGATAGGGAAGCCGCTCGTAGCCCTGTTTGATGTGTTCAGCCGATGACAAGCGGGCAGTGATCGGCCTCCGCGCCATCGGGTCAAGAACGTGGCACCGGTAACCTACCCGAATCGGAAACCTTATTTCGCTCCGGACCCGAATGCAGAAGCAACGCCCCATCATTTCTCATCAACCCTCCCACCACCGACGGAATCCTTCACACCTCATTCTTGTTCTCGGGCACAA
>JANXLP010000378.1 GCA_025355125.1 Opitutaceae bacterium
CTGCGCTCCGCCCTGCTCGGCGCGCTCCTGCGCGACGGCTCCCTCAACCTCTCCGCCCGCACCCAGCACTACGCCTCCCACCCCGCCGCCGCCCTGCGCTTCCTGCGTTCACCCCGCGCTCTATCTTGAGCTCAAACCGGAATACCGTGCGGGCCGCTCTAAGGAACAGCATTTACACTGGCGAAGGCATTTGCTCTCGTCTCCGGTTCACACGTTCTAACCCTCGCGCTATGACCACGCCCGCCACTCCTTCCCAACCCACCCCCGCCGGTGACGACCGCAATCTCGTCGCAGTTGATGCCGCCTACATCGCGCCCTCGTTTGAGGACAGGTTGCATGGCTTTTGGAAGAAAAACGGCACTGCGGTGATCGTGCTCTGCGTGCTGGTGCTCGTCGGTATCGTCGCCAAGGGCGGTTGGGACTATTTGCAGTCCCAGAAAGAGGCTGAGCTTGAGAAAGACTACGCCGCCGCCACGACGCCAGAGAAACTTAAATCCTTTGCTGCGGCGAATCCCGGCCACTCTCTCGCCGCCGTCGCGCAACTTCGCCTCGCGGACGATGCCTATACCGCTGGAAAATATGCGGATGCGATCACCGGCTACGAGCAGGTCGTGGCGACGTTGAAGACCGGCCCATTGGCGACCCGCGCTCAACTCGGCTTGGCGATGGCCAAGATTTCCTCCGGCAAAACCCCCGAAGGCGAGACGGCGCTTAAAGCTCTCGCGAACGATGCCGCTCAAGCCAAGGGCGTCCGCGTGGAATCCGCCTACCAACTCGCCAGCCTCGCCGCCGAGGCCGGTCGTGCCGACGACGTGAAGAAATACTCCGACCAAGTCGCGCAGATCGATCCCGCCAGCCCGTGGACGCAGCGCGCCATGACGCTCCGTTCCAGCCTTCCTGCGGCCCCAGCGCCCGCGGTTGAAGCCAAGAAAGATGTCGCTGCTCCGGCCGGCGTGCAGATCAAGCTTCCGGGAAAGTAAATTCGGGCGGTAACCGCCTCTTTCAGTTTTTAAGCCCTCTGATTAGAGGGCTTTTTTGCGCCTTATACCAACGTCTGGTGATATCTGGACGATAGCGACCCACCACTCGCTCGCGCTCGCAGCTACCATATGTCAAAAACTCAACTGACGTTGGTATTACGATATGCACGATCCCATTCACGGAACCGGCTGAACGCTACTCTTTGCCAAAAAAGGGAACGGTATTCACCAATTCAAATCCCCGAGGATGCGTCCTGTAGGCCATCGCGATCAGCATACTTTTCTTCGCATCTGCAATGAAAGTGGTCGGGGCGATAGGATTCGAACCTACGACCTCCTGGTCCCAAACCAGGCGCTCTACCAGGCTAAGCTACACCCCGAAACACGCCGCAGAGCACGCGTCTTTACCAAGCGTGTCAAGCACCGCGCCGGAAATTGCCGCAATCTCATCTCCGGGGGATTGTTAATAATCTCTGCTTGCCTCGCTTTTGGAATCGCTCTCTTGTCCGCATTTAACTTCTCACCATGGATACCATTTCTCGCGAAAATAACAGCATGTTGCCCGTCGGCGGCATTATCGTCGGCGTCGTCGCGCTTTTGCTCGGTGGCTATGCCGCCATCAGCCTCTCGAAGGTCAACAAGACCCTCGCGGCGCACGAGGAGAGGATCGCCAAAATCGATGCTATCGAGGTGCAGGTCGGCACCGCCGCCGCTGCTGCTGATAAAGCGGGCAAGGATACTGCGGCGCTCACTAAACAGACGCAGGCCGCTTTTGACCAAGTCGGTGGCGAGCTCGCCAACCAACGCGCTGCCATCACCAAGATGGAAGATGCAGCCAAGAAGCCCGTCGTCGCCGTCGGCGCTGGTAAAAAGGGTCCTGGCGCACCAGCCGTTGCTGGTCCCGATGAATACGTGGTCAAAGCGGGCGACGTCAGCGGCACGAAGATCGCCAAAGCGCACGGCGTTTCATTGTCCGATCTTATGGCGGTGAATCCCGGTGTGAATTGGACCAAGCTGAAGGTCGGCGATAAGCTTAAGCTGCCAAAGAAGTAAGCCGTCGCAATTTCGGTCTCCATTTTAAAAGCCTCCTCGCCCTCTGTGGCGCGGAGGCTTTTTCTTTTTACATGAGCACACCATCCACGCCAACGGGTCCGGCGCGCTGGGAGCGCTTGGAAGAACGCACCCTCGCGACGACGCGCGTGCTTGATCTGCGCAGCGTGCATTTTCGCCATCTGCAGCGTGCCGTGGATCGCGACTTCGTCGTCATCGCGGCTTCCGATTGGTGCAACGTCATCGCGGTCACGCCTGATGGTCAGCTCGTGCTCGTCCGACAGTTTCGCTATGGGATCAACGATTTTTCCCTAGAAATTCCCGGCGGCATCATCGATCCCGGCGAAGATCCGGTCGTGGCCGGCCTGCGCGAGTTGCGCGAAGAGACGGGCTACACCGGCACGGAAGCGCGGCTGCTCGCGAGCGTGCATCCCAATCCGGCGATTCAAAATAATCGCTGCCACCTTATCCTGGTGGAAAACGCCACGCCCAACGCGGCGCAGGAATGGGATCACGACGAGGAAATCGAAGTCGTGACCGCACCCGTGGACGACGTGCTCGCATGGGCGCGCGCTGGGAAAATCACGCACAGTCTCGTGGTGTGTGGACTCATGCATTTCGAACCCATCTGGCGTGCGCGGGTGGGGCGCGGCGTTTGACTTAGCGTGCTGCGCGACTTTCCTGCGGATTCACCCACCACGATGCCCGCGCCCACTTTCGCCAACGACCCCGCCGTGCTTGGTTCGACTGCCCAGGATGTGATTCCCGGGCCGCTTGAGCTGGAGGTTCGCCGCATCTACGAGCGCAGCCCGCTTTACGGCCGTCGCTTTCCGTTGCACGCGAATCCGCTGCAATGGTCCTGTTATCAGGAGATCCCCGCGCTTTCCAAAAAGGACATCGTGGAAAATGGGCATCAGGCGTTCTTCGCGGATTATCGTGTGATCGAGCGCGGTCTCGCCGACAAGAGCTTCGAATACGAGAGCACTTCCGGCACGACGAGTGGCCCGATGACGGTGATCATGGAAGAGGGCTGGTGGAATAAACAGACCGAGCGCGCCTACCTCGCTTCGCCGATTTTGCGTCAATTCGTGGGCCGGCCTTATCGCAAGTGCGTTCTCGCGCCGATCGGTTGCTCGAGCAATCTCTGCCCCTACGAAGATCACCCGTTTCCGCATCGGTATTTCGACGGCACGGTTTATCTGAATCTTACGAGCGATCCCTTTGTATTTCCCGAAGCCGAGTGGGACCGGATCGTGCGCGAGTTGCAGGCCACGCAGCCCGAGGTGATCGAGGGTGAGCCGGTTTATCTTTCGCTCCTGGCCCGGGCCACGCAGAAGCGTGGCGTGAAAGTGCCCAGTGTGCGCGCCGTGATCCTCACCTATGGCAAGGCCAGTTTGCAGCACAGTCGGCGGATCGCGGAAGTGTTTCCCGCACCGCAAGTGGACCTCTACGGTTCGACCGAGGCGGGTTACCTCTTCGTCGGAGAGGCGTTCAAAGACAACCTGCAGGCCATCGACGCCAATGCATTTATCGAGTTGGCTCCATGGCGCGCCGAGTTGCCCGATGTGGCCCAGATCTATGTGACCACGCGGGACCGCGAGGCCATGCCGCTGCTCCGCTATCACACGGGAGATATCGTGCAGCGCCGGACGACGGGATTCCGTATCCTCGGTCGCGAAGGTAGCATTTATTTTCGCCCGGATGGCTCGCTCGTCGCGGCGAACGATGTCGATGAGGCACTGCCGGAGGCTTTCAAGTGCTGGCACTACGCGCTTATCCAGACGGGTGAGGCGCGTTGGGATTTCCACTACGTCGCCGACGAGACGGCGGCGCACCGCGAGATCGAGACGGCGCTCGCGCAACTGCTCGGTGCCGGCGTGCGCGTGAACGCGTTTCGGCGGAAATTCATCGCTCCGGCGGCGAGTGGGAAGTTTGCGCTGCTCAAGCCGCTCGCGAAGTGAGGCGAGTGGGTGGCGCGCGGAGGTTTTGATGGCCAGAGTCCCGAACCCTTCTCAAAAAGGTAAGGGTCACTAATATAGTGAGAGCTCTCCGCGCCCGCCTCTTTACATCCGGGTGACCCTGCGAGAGCTTTAGGCGTAGTCTTACCCTAACCCGCGCTTTTTCGATGAACCTTGTCGGCAATCTCTTCGGCTCTTCTATCGGCCGTAAAATCCTGATGGCCGTCACCGGCCTCGTCCTGATCGGCTTCGTGATCGGTCATCTCGTGGGTAACCTGCAGGTATTCTCGCACCCCGATAAGCTCAACGGCTACGCACACTTTCTACAATCGCTCGGACCCGCGCTGTGGATTGCCCGCATCGGCCTGCTCGTCGCGGTCGTGATCCACATCTGGGCGGCCACGGTGCTCACTCTGGAAAGTAAACGCGCCCGCGGCGGCGAACCCTACGGCGTCAAAACTTGGATTCAGGCCACGCTTTCCTCGCGCTACATGCGCTGGACCGGTGTCGTCGTGCTTGCGTTCATCCTCTACCACCTCGCGCATTTCACGCTCGGCGTCGTGCAGACAGAATCCTTTAAAGAGACCGAAAAACTGCGCCATTACGTGATGACGAGCGATTACCACGTGCTCGGTTTCACCGTCGTCCCCGCCGGCACCGAGGTGCTCGATGTGTATCGCATGGTGGTTCTCGGCTTTCAGCCGCCCATCGTCGCATTTTTCTACATTCTCGCGGTGGGGCTCCTCTCGCTGCACCTGCTGCACGGTATGGACAGTCTCTTCCAGACGCTCGGCTGGCGCAACGCCCGCTGGGCGCGTCCGCTGCGCACGGTCGTGATGGTTTCTTGCCTGGCCTACTTCGTGTGCAACGCAGCCATTCCAGGCTCCGTGTTGGCCGGCCGGCTCACGCCGGATTCCGCCGCCAAGTCCGCCCCCGTTGCGACCCACTAAAATTTTTTTCGCTTACCGCCATGGCCACCCTCGACTCCAAAATCCCGTCCGGCCCGCTCGCTGAAAAGTGGCGCAAGCACAAGACGGAGATCAAACTCGTCAACCCCGCCAACAAGCGCAAATACGAGGTCATCGTCGTCGGTGCCGGCCTCGCGGGCGCCTCGGCCGCCTCCACGCTCGCGGACCTCGGCTACAAGGTGAAGTGCTTCGTGTTTCACGACAGCCCGCGCCGCGCCCACTCGATCGCTGCGCAGGGCGGTATCAACGCCGCGAAGAATTACCAAAACGACGGCGACAGCGTGCATCGCCTTTTCTACGACACGCTGAAAGGCGGCGATTATCGCTCGCGAAGCCAACGTCCATTGTCTCGTCGAAGTCTCCGTCAACATCATTGACCAATGCGTCGCGCAGGGCGTCCCATTCGCCCGCGAATACGGCGGCTTGCTCGCGAACCGTTCCTTCGGCGGCGCGCAGGTCTCGCGCACCTTCTACGCCCGCGGTCAGACCGGCCAGCAGCTGCTCCTCGGCGCCTACTCCGCGCTCTCCCGCATGGTCGGCGCCGGTGCGGTTGATCTCCACACCAACTCCGAGATGCTCGATCTCGTCGTCGTCGATGGTCAGGCCAAGGGCGTCATCATCCGCGACCTCGTCACGGGCGAGATCACGCGTCACTCGGCCGACGCCGTCATCCTCGCGACCGGCGGCTACGGCAACGTCTTCAACCTCTCGACCTACGCGCGCCAGTCCAACGCCACCGCGATCTGGCGCGCCTACAAGCGCGGCGCCTGCATGGCGAATCCCTGCTCCACGCAGATCCACCCCACCTGCATCCCGGTCACCGGCGATCACCAGAGCAAGCTCACGCTCATGTCCGAGTCGCTCCGCAACGACGGCCGCATCTAGGTGCCGAAGAAGAAGGAAGACTGTGGCAAGCCCGCGGGCCAGATCGCC
>JANXLP010000217.1 GCA_025355125.1 Opitutaceae bacterium
CGCTCGGAAATACCAAGCATCCACCCAAATGCGGGGATGCTTACCGTGATCAGTGGCAACGAGGCCTCCGGGGGTTGGTAATCGACATCGGGGAGAGGACCCGCCTCTCCCGTCATTTTCGACATCCACTTTTCTACGTCGGCGAGGCGCAAACGAAGCGAATCGCCGCCGGGGACGATATCCACGAGCGGCAACGGATTGCGTTCACCACCCTCAAGCGCGTGCGACTTGGCGGTTTTGATGATGGTCCGGGCGGAGCCGTAGCACACCCCGTTTAGTGACGCGAATTCGCTTACGGTTATGGCGAGGCGAGGTAGTTGAGGTAGGGTTTGTTTCGAAGGGATAAACCCTGTTTTAGACGGGGAAGGAATATAGTTCATCCCTCCCCTATGGTAATTTAGGAACTTGGTAGGGGAAATTTTTGAAATAATTTTCGGCTACCCCTGATGCAGATCCTCAAGCGCCCTTGTTCGAAGAACGGAAAGCCAAAGTTTGGCTGAGGCATCGAAAGGTTGAGTCTCGTCGGACCGTGACCCCAAGGCTTGCCAGTCGGACTTTGAAGGAGTTACCCGAGGGATTTCTTACGGCAGCTTTTACGGCAGATCTTATGAAAATACTGCCGTAATTGGATGCACCGGGTTGTCGCAGCTTGCACCGGTTTAGACTTTGACAATTTGAAACCCTATGATTTGTTGATGTTTGCAGAAACCCTGCGGCAATTTATCTGAGGGAAAAAACAAAGGTCAGTCGTTTCCTAAACGCTGGATTCCGGTTCAATTCCGGACAGGGGCACCAGCTCAGGCGAAAAATGCAGCTGAGAGCTGAGAGACCGATCCACGAAGCGTAGGCGGGCGCGGGTAGGTGGTGTGGAGGGGTTCACCGTTTAGTTTTGCGCGATCACTCCGCCTTCGGGTTCGACTGCGTGGATAGGACTCAGCGAAGGCCAAAATCATGAGCGCGGCGTGTAGGCGTCGCGGAGGATTTGGAACGTGTGGCGGACCTGGATGGGCGAGCCGAGGCGCGCGAGGTGCGCGGAGAGTTGGGTGAGGCAGCCGATGTTACCGCTAGCGACGACTTCGGCGCCGCTGGCGATGACGGCGCGGGCCTTTTTCTCGCCGAGAGAGGCGGCGATTTCGGGTTGATCGAGATTGTAGGTGCCGGCGCTGCCGCAGCAGAGGTGGGCGTCGGTGAGTTCGATGAGTTCGACGCCGGGAATCGCGCGGAGGAGGGCGCGGGGTTCGGCGCGCACGCCCTGGGCGTTGGCGAGGTGGCAGGCGTCGTGGTAGGCGATGCGGCGGGGGACCTGGGCGGTGGGCGGCGGGGTGCGCAGGCCGAGGCGTTGGAGGAAGAGGCTGACGTCCATGACGCGGTGGCGGAAGGCCTCAGCGCGGGCTTCGTCGGGCGTGCCGCGGAGGACGAGGTGATATTCGTGCATCGCGGAGCCGCAGCCGGCGGCGTTGGTGAGGATCGCGTCGATGTCGGCGGGGAAGGCGTCGAGATTTTTGCGGGCGAACTTCTGGGCGGCGGCGAGATCGCCGGTGTGCCACGCGAGGCCGCCGCAGCAGCCTTGGTTTTCAGGGATGATGACCTCGACGCCTTGCTGGGCGAGGACGGCGATGGTGGCGGTGTTGATGTCAGGGGAGAGGACTTGTTGCGCGCAACCGGTGAGGAGGGCGACTCGGGCGCGGCGTTCGCCGATGGCGGGAGTGACGCGCGGCCACGATTCGGCGGGCGGGATCGAGGCGGGCACGAGGTCGATCATCGGGCGCAACGCGGAGGGCACGAGGGGGCGCGCGAGTTTGCCGAGGCGACCGGCCGCAGCGGCGAGGCGGAAGCGGCGGGGGAACGGGATGGTTTGACCAGCGAGAAAGCGGCGGAGTTTTTCGGCGAAGGTGCGTTTGAAATGCGGCTGGGCGACGGCGCGGAAAGGGCTGATGAGATCGCGATAGGGGACGCCGCTGGGGCAGGCGGGTTCACAGGCGAGACAGCCGAGGCAGCGGTCCACGTGGGGCTGGGCGGCGGCCCACGGGAGCTTCTCCTCGAGGACCTGCTTCATGAGGACGATGCGGCCGCGCGGGCTGTCCATTTCCTGGCCGAGCTCGGAATAGGTGGGGCAGGCGGCGAGGCAGAAGCCGCAGTGGACGCAGGCCTCGACGGCATGGGCCATCGAAGCGGTGAGCGGGCCGTGTTTATCCTTGGCGATGGTGTGGAGCATCAGGCGGCGAGGGACGGGAAACGGTTTTGCGGGTCGAGTGCGGTTTTTACGGCGGCAGCGATGGCGGGGGACGCGGGTGTGTCGAGCCAGAGGGGGCCGGGGCCGCGGAGCGTGAGCGCGGGGAGCCCGAGCGAAGGGGCGGACGCGGGGAGCGAGACGAGGGCGGCGTTGCCGCCGGCGGAAACGTGGAGATGACCCGAGAGCCCCTGCACGCGAGCGGCGAGGGCGGGGAGTTGGGTGGGCGTGAGCGCGAGTTTTAGGAGCGGGCCGTCGGCGTGGGTCCAGCGAAGTTCGCGGAGATCGGACCAGAGAGCATCAGCGGAGTTTTCGGAGAGGATTTCTCCGGGGAAGCGCGTGAGGATTTCGGCGGCGAGGATCTGGAGGGCGCTCGCGGGGCCGGCGAGACGGAGCGCGATGGCGTCGGCGGTGGGGAGCAGGTCGAGCGCGTCGATTTCCCAGCGGGCGCCGGCGGCGTTCGTGAGGAGCGTGCTGGCGGCGGTGGCGTCGGCGATGGGCAGGCGGAGCGTCAGGGTCGAAGCGGGGCGAGGGAAAACTTTAAACGTGAGTTCACCGAAGACTCCGAAACGGCCCAAGCTGCCGACGAAGAATTTTGGGATGTCGAAGCCGGCGGCGTTTTTCACGACCTTGCCGCCAAGTCGAAGGAGACGGCCGGTGCCATCGACGAAGCGGACGCCGAGGATGAAATCGCGCAGGCCTCCGAAGCGAAAACGTCCGGGGCCGCTGAGGCCAGCGGCGAGCGTGCCGCCGAGGGTGGCGCCGGCTTCGACGAGGAACGGATCGAAGGGCAGATACTGGCCGCGCGCGGCGAGGGTGGCGGCGATCTCGCGGAGGGGCGTGCCGGCGAGGGCGGTGAAGGTGAACTCGTCCGGCTGGTATTCGGTGATGCCGCTGAGGCCGAGGGTGGAGATGAGGGTGACGTCGTCGGCGACGGCAGAGAGGCGGGGTTTGGTGCGCGCGCCGATCGCGAGCACGCGCGGGGCGGAGCGCACGGCGTCGGCGAGCTCGGCGAGAGTGGTGGGCTGAAGCGGGGCGTTCATTCGCGCGAGATGAGGCCGGCTTTTTCGAGCGGGTGGAGGCCGTGTTGGGCGAGGGCGGGGGCGGTGCCGTCGGGGAACATTTTTCCGGGATTCGCGATGCCTTGCGGATCGAAGGCGGCGCGGAGGCGGTGCAGGCAGTCGAGTTCGTCGGGGTTGAACATGGTCGCGAGGTAATCGCGTTTCTCGAGGCCGACGCCGTGTTCGCCGGTGATGGAACCGCCCATTTCGACGCACATGTGGAGGATTTTGCCGGCGAGGATTTCGGCGCGTTTGAGGGCGCCGGGCTCGGTGCCGTTGTAGAGGATCAACGGGTGGAGATTACCGTCGCCGGCGTGGAAAACATTCGCGCAACGGATGCCGGCGGCGCGGGACATTTCGGCGATGCGGCGGAGGGCCTCGCCGAGGCGGCGGCGGGGGACGACGCCGTCCTGCACGATGAAATCGGGCGACAGGCGGCCGACGGCGCTGAAGGCGCTTTTGCGACCTTTCCAGATGGCGGCGCGCTCGGCGGCGTCGCGGGCGGGGCGGGCTTCGACGGGGCTGCTCGCGGCGATGAGCGCATCGAGTTGCGGGCGTTGGGCGGCGACGACTTCGCGCGGGCCTTCGAGTTCGACGATGAGGACGGCTTCGCAGCCGGGCGGATATTCGGCGTGGACGGCGGCGCTGGCGGCTTCGAGGGCGAGGGCGTCCATGATCTCGATGGCGCCGGGGAGGAGGCCGCTGGCGATGATGGCGGAGACGGCGTCGCCGGCCTGCTCGAGCGTGCGATAGCCGGCGAGGACGGTGTGAAACACCTCGGCGCGCGGGAGAAGTTGCAGCGTGATCTCGAGGGCGATGCCAAAAAGACCTTCGTTGCCGACGAAGAGTCCGCACCAGTCGGGGCCGAGTTGCTCGCGGGAGGCGCTGCCGAATTCCACGACCTCGCCGGTGGCGAGCACGGCTTTTAGGCCGAGGACGTGGTTGGAGGTCATGCCGTATTTCAGGCAGTGGGCGCCGCCGGAGTTGAAGGCGACGTTGCCGCCGATAGTGCAGATCGACTGGCTCGAGGGATCGGGCGCGTAGTGGAGACCGTAGGACGCGGCGGCGAGGGTGACGGCGGTGTTGATGACGCCGGGCTCGACGACGGCGAGGCGCTGGGCGGGATCGACGCGGAGGATGCGGTTGAGGCGGTTGAGCGCGATGACGAGTCCGCCGGCGACGGGGGTGGAACCGCCGGAGAGGCTGGTGCCGCTACCGCGGGCGACGAAGGGAATTTTTTCTTCGGCGCAGAGCCGGACGAGAGCGATCACTTCGGCCGAAGTTTCGGGAACGGCGACGGCGAGAGGCGCGATGCGGAAAGCGGTGAGGCCGTCGCTTTCGTAGGCGGCGAGTTGCGCCGGACCGGCGAGGAGGCGGGCGGGCGGAAGCAGCGTGGCGAGCCGACGGAGAGCGCGGGCGGAATCGGGGACGTGGGGCGAGACGGCGGGGGAACTCACGGGAGGCGCGGCGATTGAATGAGCGCGGCGGCGCGGGCTGGGTTTAGCGGCGGGCGGGGCCGGTGGAGCCGCGCACGATGAGCTGTGGATTGATGGTGCGCAGGACAGGCTTGCGGCGGAGAGGCTGGTTGAGCTGCGCGAGGAGGAGCTCGGCGGCGGCTTCGGCGGTGACGGCGACTTGTTGGTCCACGCTGGTGAGACCGGGGGTTGTCATAGCGCAGATGTCCTGGTTGTTGAAACCGGTGACGGACACGTCTTGCGGGACGCGGAGGCCGGCGGCTTGGAAGCCGTGGATGGCGCCGACGGCGATCTCGTCGTTGAGCGCGAGGAAGGCGGTGGGGCGTTTTTTATCGGCGGCGAACGTGGCGGCGAGGGCGCGGCCGTATTCGAAATCGCCGGCGCGCACGTGGAGGTGGTCGCGGGATTGCGTGCAGGTGTCGAAGTCGAGGCCGTGGGCGGCGAGGGCGGTGCGGACGCCGGTGATGCGTTCCTGGGCGGTGCGGGCGGGGCTGCTGAGGGCGAGCAGGCCGAAGGTGGAGTGGCCGAGGGCGAGCAGGTGTTCGACGACGGCGATCATGCCGCGTGCGCGGTCGAGGGAAACGGTGTTGGCGCCCTCGATGCCGGCGTGGTCGATGACGAGGTGGGGTGTGCCGTGCGTGCCGAGTTCGGCGATGCGCTGGGCGATTTCTTCCTCGATAAAATGGCCGATGAACACGACGGCATCGACGCGCATGGAGAGAAAATGGCGGACGACGCGGCGACTGTGGCCGGGATCGAGGACCTCGATGAGCGAGGCGTAGTGGCGCTCGCGGAGGAGGCGTTGGAGCGCGGCGAGTTTGCGCACGGCGGGCGGCGTGAGGAGATCCTCCATGCAGATGCCGATGGTGGCGGTGCGCTTGCCCTTGAGGTGGAGCGCGTAGGCGTTGGGCGTGAAGCCGGTGGCCTCCATCGCGGCCTGCACGCGGGCGATGGTTTTGGCTTTGAGGCCGGGCTGGCCGTTGAGGACGCGCGAGACGGTGGTGCGCGCGAGGCCGACGTGGCGGGCGAAATCGGCCGTCGAACGGATCGGCGGGAGCGGCTTGGAGGGGGAGGCTTTGCTCACGGGAAGAAGGCGCGGCAAAGATGCCGCGCCGTGGGAAGCGCTGTCAATGGCCCGGCGGCGAGCGAACCGGCGGCGGCGAGCGCGGCGCGGCATCGGCGCGAATTTCACCGCGTGCCGTGCGTGCGGTTAACTTCAGGCCAGCTCAACTTTGTCCAAACGCGGGGCGAGCATCTGGATCAGGCCGAGGGCGAGAAGGTAGGCCACCGAGGCGAAGATAAACAGAGGCCAGTAACCCACGGCGGCGATGATGCTGCCGGCGAAATAGGCGAGCAGGGCGCCGCCGAGGGCCCCCATCATGCCGCCGAAGCCGGTGACGCTGGCTACGGCGCGGCGGGGGAACATGTCCGAGACGGTGGTGAAGAGGTTGGCGCTCCAGCCTTGGTGGGCGGCGGTGGCGAGCGAGATGAGGGCGATCGCGAGCACGATGCTGGAGGTCTGCGAGGCGAAGAAGATCGGCACGACGCAGAGGGCGCAGATGAGCATGGTGGTTTTGCGCGCGCGGTTCACGGACCAGCCCATCCCGATGAAGCGCGTGGCGAGCCAGCCGAAGAAGATGCTGCCGCCGTCGGAGATGAGGTAGATGATGATGAATGGAATGCCGACGGACTTTAGATCCAGTTTGGTTTCGAGGGCGGCGTTGTCGTTGAAGAAACTGGGCAGCCAAGTGAGATAGAACCACCAAACGGCGTCGGTGAGGAATTTTCCGCCCGCGAAGGCCCAGAGGGCGGGGTAGGGGAGGAGTTGGCGCCATTTGACGGGCGCGGTGCCTTCGGTCGCGGACTCGCCGTCGGAGCGGATGTGGGCGAGCTCGGCAGCGCTGACTTTGGGGTGCTCCTCAGGGCGGCGGTAGATGGCCAGCCACAGCACGAGCACGATGAATCCGAGGGCGCCGGTGACGATGAAACTCGTGCGCCAACCGTAGTGCGCGATGATCCAGGGCACGGCGATCGCGGTGATGATAATACCGACGTTGGCGCCGGCGTTGAAGAGACCGGTGGCAAAGCTGCGTTCCTTTCGCGGAAACCACTCCGCTACGGTTTTAATCGCGGATGGAAAGTTGCCCGCCTCACCGATGCCGAGGAGAAAACGCGACCACGACATGCCGGTCACCGTGTGGACGAAACCATGGCCCATGCCGGCGAAACTCCACACGCCGATGCTCACCGCATAGCCGCGGCGCGTGCCGATCCGGTCGATCATCCAGCCGGCGAGGACAAAGCCGAGGGCGTAGGCCAGCTTGAAGGCCGAGTCCACCTTGCCCATGAGTTCCTTGTAGTTCGCGGTGTCCGCAGCGGTAAGCGTGGCGTCGGCGGGCAATCCGAGCATCTGGTGGCGAAAAGCTCCATCGAGCATCGTGAAGGAGAGGACGTTCCGGTCGATGTAGTTGACGGTCGTGGCGGCGAAGAGAATCGCGCAGATCAACCAACGGTAGCGACCGATTGCCGGCTGGGATGGGGAGGGGGGTTCCATGTGGCGCAGGGTGTGAACACACGCGCAACGAAAGTCATGCCGAAAATGCGGACACGTGTCCCTTGCGGCTTGACACGGCGCCCTGCCATCGGAGTTTACCCTGCAATTCATCCCTAGCAGGCTGTCGGACTTAGAAATTTAAGGCATCCACCGTGCGATATTCGCGAAAATATTTTTCAAAAAGATCAAATATCGAGCTGCAAACGCCTTGAACGGCCTAAGTCCGACAGGCTGCTAGCCCCATCCCACCGCGCGATTGCAGGCGAACCCGAGCTCAGTTCCTGAGTTTTCGCACAGCCCGCAGCCTCCGAGCGAGAACCCTCCCTTTCAGCTGACACTACCGTATAGAACTCCGATCCCGCCGCCCTTGGGCGCAGTGGTCTTTTAAACCCTGTAAGACTGCCAGACCTACCATGAAACCCATCCAATCCCTCCTTAATCTCATTCGCCTGACCGCTCTCGCGGCGGGCGTTTTGCTCTGTGCGAGCCAAGCTGCCGCGCAAACAGCGGCCACCGGCATGATCGAAGGTCGTGTCCTTAACGCCGACAACGGCAAGTATCTGAACAACGCCCGCGTGACCGTCGATGGCACCACGCTCGAGACGTTCACCAATTCTTCCGGTCTCTATCAGCTCACGAACGTGCCCGCCGGCGAAGCGAAAGTGCGGACGTTCTACACCGGCTTGATCGCGCAGGATGTCACCGTCGCCGTCACGGCGGGCGGTTCATCCACGCTCGATATCAATCTCTCCACTTCCGCGACCACCACCAAGAAAGACGACGTGCTTCAGCTCGACGTTTTTAAAGTCGCCGCCGCCGTGGAAATGGACGCCGCCTCCATCGCCATCAACGAGCAGCGTTTCTCGCCGACGATCAAGAACGTCGTCTCGACCGATGCGTTCGGCGATATCACCGAGGGTAATCTCGGCGACTTCGTCAAGTTCCTCCCCGGCGTGACGATCGACTACGTCTCACCCGATGCCCGCACGATCTCTGTGCGCGGTGTGCCCGCCAACTACACCCCGGTCACCCTCAATGGTAACCGCATCGCCAGCGCCAACTCCTCCTCCGCCGGCCGCACGTTCGAGCTCGAGCAGATCTCGATTAACAACGCCGGTCGCATCGAAGTCCTGAAGTCGCGCTCGCCCGAGACGGCGGCCGACGCCCTCGGCGGCGCCATCAACTTGGTTCCCCGCAGCTCGTTCGACCAAGCCAAGGCCACGTTCAGCTACCGCGCCTTCATCAGCGCCAACGGCGACGAGAAAGAGTTTAAGAAGACCCGCGGCCCCACCAACGAGGCCTCCGGCAAGATCAAGCCCGGCTTTGACTTCGTTTACATCAATCCCGTGTCGAAAAATTTCGGCTTCACCCTCGCGGTGCTCGAGTCGAACATCTACTACCCGCAGCACCGCACGAATCCCAACTGGGCGCCCAACGCCACCGCCGCCATCGGCGGCTCCGCGAGCCCGACCAATCCCTACCTGCGCAGCTATCAGGTCCAGGACGGCCCGAAGAATAACCAACGCAAATCCATCAGCGGCACGGTTGATATCCGCCTCAGCAAAACCGACGTCGTTTCCGTCGGCGCCCAGTGGAACTACTACAACGCTTCCTTCAGCAATCGCCCCGTCACCTACGACGTCGGCTCCAGCGCCACCGCCGCGCCCCTCGCCTTCAGCCAGGATTTCACCAACGGCGCTCTCGGCCGCGGCTCGGTCGTCCTCGGCGGCACTTCCTTCCGCCACAAGTTTGGCTACACCTACGCGACCGACACGACTTGGACCCACAACGGCCCGGTCTGGAAAATCGACGGCGGCCTCGCGTTCTCGCACGCCACGAATCACTACCACGATGGGCAGGACGACCATTTCAACGGCGTTACCCTGACCCTCCGTGGTAATCCCGCACTTCCTGCGGCTTCCAGCCCGACGGTCAATTTCGCCGGTATCGCCGCCGGCAGCTACCTGATGCCCACGGTCATCAACGTTTACGACACGGCCGGCGTGAACAAAATCGATCTCTCGAACGCCGCGAATTACAATATCACCAACGTCAATTTCAACCCCGCCGACTCGGCCGACGTTTTCAAGACCGCCCGCATCAACGCCAAGCGCGATCTCGGCCTATCCTTCCCGGTCAGTATCAAGGCCGGCTTGAACGTGCAGGAGGAAACCCGCGACATCCGCCTCGATAACCGCGGCAACTGGAACTTCGTCGGGCCTGATGGCGTCGCCAACACCGCCGACGACAACGCCGCGCTCTACAACATCACCGATCCCCAATACGCCACCGGCCCGTTCCTCTTCGGCACGCCTCAGGTCCCGTATCCCGATCCCTACAGCCTGCACTCTCTCTTCGTGAAGAACCCAGCGTATTTCGCCCTCGCGAGCGCGGCCAATCCCACGATCAACAGCGCGAACAATTCGAAATATTTCCGTGAAGTCATCAGTGCTGCCTATGTCATGGCCGATGCCCGCATGTTCTCCAACCGCCTCCGCATGTCGGGCGGCGTCCGTTTCGAGCGCACGCAGGACCAGGGCTACGGTGTCCTCAACAATCCCCTCGCCGGCTACATCCGCGATGCTTCCGGTAACCTCGTCCTGAACCCTGACCTCGCCGCCCGCGCCAAGGCCCAATACAAGGACCGCGGCGATGTCCGCACCAAGACCTACGACGGCGCCTACCCGAGCTTCGACGCCTCGTATAACGTCACGCACAACATCGTCGCGCGTGCCGCCTACGCCCGTTCCATCGGCCGTCCCGATCTGAGCAACATCATCCCGAGCACAAGCCTGCCCGATCTCACGCTCACTGCGCCTTACACCATCACCACGGTGAACTCCTCGCTGAAGCCCACGCAGACCAACGCCTTTGACCTGTCCCTCGAATACTACTTCGCGAAGACCGGCGTGTTCTCCGTCGGCGCCTTCCGCAAGGATTTCCGCGACTTCGTCGGCGGCAGCGTGGCTCAGCCCGCGACTCTCGCCCTGCTCGAGCAGCTCGGCATTCCCGACGCGCAGTCCTACGTGACGGCCGGCGCCAACGTCTCCACGAAGTTCAATGTCGGCACCGCCCGCGTGACCGGCATCGAGTTCAACTACTCGCAGGTTCTCGACGTTGATTTCTTCCCCACATGGACGAAGGCGTTCACCGTTTACGCCAACGGCCAGCAGATGCACCTCGAAGGCTCCACCCTCGCGGACTTCAGCAATTTCATTCCCGCCAGCGGCAGCTGGGGCGTGAAATACGCCAAGAACAAGTTCAGCGCCCAGGTGAATTGGAACTACCGCGGCCGCCAGCGCCTACTCGCGCAGAGCATCACCTACAACGGCCTCGCGCACACCGACAACGGCTTCTACGATTACTTCAAGCCGCGCATCTACACCGACATCAACTTCAACTACCGCTTCACGAGCCTCGTCGGGGTCTTCGTGAATGCGCGTAATTTGACGAATGTCGCGCAGGACGCCCAACGCTACGGTCCAGGCTCGCCCAGCTGGAGCCGCACTTACCGCCGCGAAGAGTTCGGCGTCCAATACACCGTCGGCGTGAAGGGCACGTTCTAAGCCCTCCGCTGATCCTGTTCTCACAAGCCGCGCGGGATTTCACCGCGCGGCTTTTTGTTTGCCGCCTGCAGCCACCTCCATCGCGTTCCCCGTATGCACCGCCGCCTTTGCCTTTTTATTCTGGTCGCGTTCCTCGCCGCCCCGCTGGCCCGCGCCGCGCTCAGCGTCACCCGTTTCTTTCCTGCGCCCGGCGCCACTGCGGTCAGTCCCGATACTCCGCTGCGCCTCACGTTCACCGCCGCGCCGGAATTGGGCGCCACCGGCAAATTCCACATTCACGACGCCGCCACGCAGGCGGTCGTTGCAACCATCAACGTGCAGGCGCCACTCGGCACCAAGACCATCGGCGGTCTCGACAACTACAATTACCACACCGTGCTGGTCGCCGACGGCGAAGCCACCCTCGTCCTCAAACCCGGCGCGTTCGCCTACGGCCGCAGTTACTACGTCACCATCGACGCCGGCGCATTTAAGAGCGGCGCGGATTCTTTCGCCGGCCTCGACCAACCCACGGCGTGGCGGTTCACGACGAAGCTCGCCGCGCCCGCCGCCGGTGCCAAGCGCCTCACCGTCGCCGCCGATGGCACCGGCGATTTCTGCACAGTGCAGGGCGCCCTCGATTTCATCCCCGAGGGTAATACCGCGCCCGTCACGCTCTTCGTTCGCCGCGGCACCTACCGCGAGATCGTGTTTTTCACCAACAAGCACGCCGTCACCCTCCTCGGCGAAGACCGCCGCGAAACCGTCATCGCCTACGCCAACAACGCCAAATTCAACGCCTCCGGCGGCAACCCCTTCGCCGGCCGCGCCCCCAATCCCAGTGGCGAAAATCCGCGTCAGGGCGGCAACATCTACCGGCGCGGCATGTTCCTCGCGCACCGCGTGAACGACTTCACGCTCGCCAACCTCACGTTCCGCAACCTGACGCCTCAGGGCGGCTCGCAGGCCGAGGCCCTCATCGTCAACGGCACCACGACTGCGCGCACGATCATCAAGGACGTGGATTTCTACAGCTTCCAAGACACGATCCAGATCAACGGCCAGGCCTACCTCACCGGCTGCTTTATCGAGGGCGACGTCGATTTCATGTGGGGCACGGGTCCGTCGTTTTTCGAGAATTGCACCGCGCGCACCGTGCGCACCGGCGCGTTCTACACCCAGATCCGCAATCCCGCCACCAACCACGGCTTCGTCTATCTGCGTTGCACGTTCGAAGGCGCGCCCGGCGTCACCGATAATTTTCTCTCGCGCATCGAGCCCCACCGTTTCCCGCACAGCGAAGTCGTCCTCGTCGATTGCGTGCTCGGTCCCTGCGTCGGTGCTGTCGGCTGGCAACTCCAGCCCCCGCCCAAAGGCGCGCCGCCCGCCGCCACGACCGACGACCTGCAATTCTGGGAAGCCAATAGCCGCAATGCCGCCGGCGAGCCCATCGACGTGAGCCAGCGCCTCACCGCCTCGCGCCAACTCCACGTCCCCGCCGACGCCGCGCTCATCGCGGGATATCGCAACCCCACCTTCGTCCTCGGCAGTAACTGGCAGCCCCGCCTCGCGCCCATTTTTAATCCCGAGCCCGCCGCCACGTCTCCGTAGTCTCTCTAAGTTCCCATGAATCTTCGCCCCGTCGCCTTCGCCCTCTTCGCCGCGCTCACCCTACGCGCCCTCTCCGCCGTCGATCAGTTCTCGATCACCGTCACCCACGACCTCGCCATCGCGCGGCCCTCCGAGACGATTGTTGTGCCGTGGTCACAGGTGAATGCCGCGCTCCCCGGCGCGCTGCTCCAGCGCATCGCCGTCAAAGACTCCGCCGGTCACATTCTCAATTATCAAGTCACCAACGTCGCTCCGCAGGCCAAAGATCCGCAGGGCAGGGGTGTCGCCTACGGTGAACTTGTTTTCCAACACGACTTCGCCGCCGGCGAGAAATCCGCCGTGTTCACCGTCGAAAAAATCGACACCGTCGCGCCCGTTTTCCCGACCAAGACTTTTGCCCGTTACGTGCCCGAGCGCCTCGATGATTTCGGTTGGGAAAGCGATAAGATCGGTCACCGCACCTACGGCCCCGCGCTCGGCGCTCCCGCCGCACCCAACTCCGGCAAAGAAGTCCTCGTCACCAGCGGCCTCGATGTGTGGTGCAAGCGCGTGAGCTACCCCATCGTTGATCGCTGGTATAACAAGGGACACGACCACTACCACAAAGACGAGGGCGAGGGCATGGACATGTATCAGGTCGGCCCCTCGCGTGGCTGCGGCGGCACCGGCGTCTGGGATGGGAAAACGCTCCACGTTGGCCGCAACTACGCCTCCTGGAAAATCATCGCCAACGGCCCCATCCGCACCGTGTTCGAACTCACCTACGACGCGTGGGATGTCGCCGACGCCAAAGTCTCCGAGGTGAAGCGCTTCACCGTCGATGCCGGCCACAACCTCGACCAGATCGACAGCACCTTCACCGTCACCGGCGGCGCCTCGTCGGAAATCACCGTCGCCATCGGCCTCAACAAAACCCCCGCCGACAAAGGTCAGGACGCCGAGATCACCCTCACGCCCGTGCCGGCCGCCGGAACGCTCACCCAATGGGTCAGCCAAAAAACCAACGGTGAACTCGCCACCGCCGTGATCGTGCCCACTGGCTCCTTCCAGGGCTTCACCGAAGACGAACGCAACCAACTCGTCCTCGCCAAGGCCACCTCCGGCCAACCGCTCCGCTACTACGTCGGCGCCGGTTGGAGCAAAGCCGGTGAGTTTAAAACGCAGTCCGATTGGAATACCTACGTCGCCGCCTGCGCCGCCCGCGCCGCCTCGCCGATCAAAATCACCTTCGCCGCCAAATAATCTCCGCCGCGCGCGCTCCTTGTCGTTGCGAGGAGCGCAGCGACGCGGCAATCTATCTCAAATCCTCTTCATGAAACTCCATTATTTTCCCACGCCCGTCGCGACCAACACGCTCTCCACCGAGCAGCTCCGCGACACGTTTCTCATCGGCGGCCTCTTCCAGCCCGGCGCCGTCATCGCGCACTACACCGATCTCGACCGCATGATCGTCGGCGCCGCCGTGCCCACGACCGCGCCCCTCAGTCTTCCCGAAGCCAAACTGACCGGCACTGCGTTCTTCCTCGAGCGCCGCGAGATCGGCATCCTCAACGTCGGCAACGGTCCCGGCACCGTCCGCGTCGGCGACACCGTCTACACGCTCGCCACCCTCGACTGCCTCTACATCGGTCTCGGCGAGAAAGACGTCACCTTCGAAAACGGCACTGCGGGTCAGGCCCAGTTTTATTTCATCAGCACGCCTGCGCACGCGAAGCACCCGACGGCCCTCGCGCGCCGCGCCGATGTTTCCGCCGCGCCGATCGGCGACGTCACCAAAGCCAACCGCCGCACGATCCTGAAATACATCCACCCCGATGGCATCAAGAGCTGCCAACTCGTGCTCGGCTTCACCGAGTTCGAACCCGGCAGCATTTGGAACACGATGCCGCCGCACACGCACAGCCGCCGCACGGAAATCTATCTCTACTTTGATCTCGGTGATAACATCGCCATGCACTTCATGGGCGAGCCGCAGGCCACGCGGCACCTCGTCGTCCGCGACCGCGAGGCGGTCCTCTCGCCCGCGTGGTCGATCCACTGCGGCGTCGGCACCGGCGCCTATCGCTTCGTCTGGGCCATGGGCGGCGACAACCAAGTCTTCTCCGACATGGACCCCGTGCCCATCGCGACGCTGAAGTGAGTGCGACCCCGCCGGCCCCAATCTTGACTTCGATTTACGCCCGCCAACCTTCGTCTGCATGAGCCTTCTCGAAATCAAGCAAGGGGTCATGCGGCTGAACCGGACCGAGCGGCGTGATTTACAGGCTTTCCTGATTCGGTTGCGGCACGAAACTCCCGAGTGGAAGCGCGAGACCGCGCGTCGCATCAAGGCCATGCAAGCCGGCCGTTACGTGACGCTCGAAGAACTCGAAAAGCGGATCGCTCGCGGGTGATATGCTCGTTTACCGCCCGGTGCTCTTTGATCAGGCGGCGATATTCATCGTGGCGCTGCCCCGTCGTCGCCAACGTCAGGCGATGGAGACGGTCGCCCACATGGCCCGTCATCCTTTTGTGCCTAGCGATTTTTCGACGACCGATGCCGAAGGGCGCGTGATCGAGCACCTGCTCGTGGGGAAATTCGCGGTCAGCTACTGGGTTGATCACGCCGCGCGTCTCGTGATGATTACTGAATAGAATTCGCCGACTGATTTTCCCCATGTCCTCCTTCCTCCAGCAAAAATTCGGCCTCGCTGGCAAAGTTGCCCTCGTCACCGGTTCCTCTCAGGGCCTCGGCAAAGCCATGGCCATCGCGCTCGCCCGTGCCGGCGCCGACGTGATCATCAACGGCCGCGACGCCACCAAGCTCGCGCCCGTCGTCGCAGAAATCACCGCGCTCAACCTCGGCATCCGCGCCCACGCCATCGCCGCCGATCTCGGCGACCGCGCCGCCGTGCAGCGCCTCATCGATCAGGCCGTCGCGTGGCAGGGCCACCTTGATATTCTCGTCAACAACGCCGGCATCATCAAACGCACCCCCGCCGCCGATCACTCCGATGCCGACTGGGATGCCGTCATCGACGTGAATCTCAACGGCGTGTTCACCGCCTGCCGTGCCGCCGGCAAGCACATGCTCGCGCGCGGCTCCGGCAAGATCATCAACATCGCCTCGCTGCTCACCTTCTTCGGCGGCATCACCGTCCCCGGCTACGCCGCCAGCAAAGGCGCCGTCGGCCAGCTCACCAAGGCGCTCTCCAACGAATGGGCCGCAAAGGGCGTCAACGTGAACGCCATCGCCCCCGGCTACATGCGCACCGACAACACTGCCGCGCTCCAAGCCGACGCCGTGCGCTCCAAGGAAATCCTTAGCCGCATCCCTGCCGCCCGCTGGGGCGAGCCGGGTGACATGGAAGGCGCGATCATCTTCCTCGCGTCGTCCGCGAGCGACTATTTGAGCGGTCACGTCATGGCCGTAGATGGTGGCTGGTGCGGCCGTTAGGTGATTTGTTTGGGTGCGGCGTGGCCGGATGGACATGCGGCGGGGTTCGCTCGCTACGTGTTTTCCGCAGCCGGCATTTACGGTCAATTCGCAACCCGCGTCTCGACTTCGCCGCGAATAAGTTCAGCCTAATTGCAAGAAACCGGCTAATGTTGGCAACGTCACTACCCCTGTGCCGTCCATCGCGGCCCTCGCCCTCTTTCCCATGAAATTTTTGCGCCCCCTCTCGTCCGTCCTCGTCGTGGTGCTTGCGACGGTGTTGTTCCTTGCCTCGACCGTCGTCGCCTCCGCCGCGCAATACGATCAGCGTCTCGCCAACCTTTCCTCGCGCGCGCAGGTTGGCACCGGTGCCAACATTTTGATCACCGGTTTCATTGTGAACGAGGGCGCCCCGAAGAAAGTTCTCATCCGCGCCGTGGGCCAGCGTTTGTCGCAAGCGCCCTTTAGCATGACCGGCACCCTCACCAATCCGACGCTCAGCTTGTTCGACGGGAGTGGTCGGCTCGTGCTGCAGCCTGATCAAATATGTCCGCGCGAT
>JANXLP010000462.1 GCA_025355125.1 Opitutaceae bacterium
TTTGCCGCCGCACCTTCAGCACGAGTCGTTTCAGCGCCGGGCCTTCCGCCGGGTGATGGACGGGATGCCCTCGGAAAAACGCGGCGGGGCGCCGTCGGGTTTGAAACGACTGTTTGCCGATGAGCCGAGTCTCACGATCACGGGTGCGGCCACGCGCGAATTTGTGCATCCCAACGAAGATCGTCTGCTCACTTTGCGGGAGTGCGCGCGTTTACAGACCTTTCCCGACGCGTTTGTTTTTTCGGGCAACGCGGGCAGCAAGATTCAGCAAATCGGCAACGCCATCCCGCCTTTGCTTGCTCGCGCTATCGCCGAGCACATTACCGGGGAATATGGATTTAAGCCGGTGGAAGCAGGCGAGGCCGGTCCTCACCTGCGGTTCCGCCTCACTCGTTCCGAAGGCATGAGTCCGGCGCTCCAAACAACGGCGATGCTGCTGGCTGAGTTGGCCGGAGAAACCGAAGCCCAGCTCAGTTTGTTTGCTGAAACTTAAATTAACGACATGCCCATCTCATCCGAAATTCGCCAAGCTTTCAGCCGGGCTCGCATCCTCGGCAATGGCGACGGGCAGGTCACGCTTTCCGAGAGTGAAATTTTTTGCCTGATGCACCGTGCGTGCCTTGATCTGGGTATTCCGGCATCGGTTTCGGGTTTGCCCGAACTGAGCGGGGGCGCACCCGGCGCAGATTATTATTCCACGCCGTTGGAGTGGTATCAGAGCCCGCAGTCCGATTGCCCCCCGGCGGAAGGCTTGTTGAACGCGCTCTCAAAATGCGCCGATGGCAAACCGGACTTCCGGCTCTTTTTTGAGAATCTGGCCGCACTGCACAAACGGCGTATAAAATATCAGAGGATTCTTTCCCAGCAGCCGCGTCCGACGATGGATCAGGTGGGGCCGCGCAGTTTGTTGGAGTTCGGAGTGGTGAACGACGGGCTGTTGGCATCGTGGCTGACCTGGCGTAAATGGATATTTGATGTGGATAACCGGGCCGCTCAAGAAACTGGCTATCTTTTCGAGCCCGTGCTGGCCAGTTGCCTTGGCGGTGAGGCGGTCGGGTCGCGCAATTCTCCGGTCAAGCGGCTCAACGAACGTGGTAAGCCAACCGCCGATGGACGCCAAATCGACTGTTACGATGGTGTGAACCAGCTTGCTTATGAGTTCAAACTGAGAGTCACCATCGCTGCCAGCGGACAAGGGCGTTTTGGCGAGGAGCTTTCTTTTCCGGAGGAGTGCAAGGCTGCAGGGCTGATCCCAGTTTTGATCGTGCTCGATCCCACGTCTTCGTCGCGGCTCACGGAGTTGATGGCGACCTTTGCAGCCAATGGCGGGCGTAGTTACGTAGGTGATGCTGCTTGGACACACATGGACGCCAAGGCCGGGGCGACGATGGCAGTGTTTTTGGAGCGCTATATCAAGCCGCCGTTGGTGCGGATGGCGCGGCATGATGAAAGGTTGCCCGAGTCAATAAGGCTAACGTGGACGCAGGACAGCATAGAACTTCAGGGCGACGAGGCTACTTACCGTTTCAAGCGCAGTTGATGGCGATTTAAACCGGCCAGACGGAGCCGAGCGCTGGGCGCCCCACGAGCGGGCGCAGGTAGAAATAGGTTTCTACGGGCGTGAAGGAAGCGACCGGTGCGGGTTCGGCGAGCGTGATGGGCGCGCGGCGATAGAGGCCTTCGGCGGTGCCCTCAAGTTCGTCGAGGCGCACGAGGCAGGCGTCGTCAATGGACCAGAGTTCGCCCGTCACGCCGGCGCGGTCGTCGGGCGAGGGGACGAGGCCGGGATAGGCGCTGAGCGAGTAGAGGGTGAAGCCGGGCACCGTGCGGGCGATGCTGAGGAAACGCTGGCCGGCGATGAAGTGATGATTGGCGCCGTCGCGTTTCAAGGTGCCGTAAACGAAGAGCGTCGTCATCGCGATGATTTCACGACGGCGCGTTTGCGCTTGGGGCGGGCGACGGGCGTCGGCTCGGCTTCGTCGGGCGCGGGGGTGGCGATGATCAATTCGAGGCTCAGAGCGGTGGTGTTGTCGTTGCCGGAATTTTCGAGGGAGGTGGCGACGAGGCGTTCGGCGGGGTTGAGCTTGGCTTCGGCGGGTGTGGGTGTGCGGATGAGTTCTTCGATCTGGCGTTCCCAGAGGCCGTCCACGAGGCCGTCGGAGCAGAGCACGAAGCGGTCGCCGGGGGTGCAGGCGACGGCGCCGAATTGGGGTTCGATAAACTGGTGGCCGGCGCCGAGGGCCTGGTGGAGGGCGTTGCGGAGCGGATGGGAGCGGGCTTCGCGTTCGGTGATCTGGCCTTGGCGGCGCAGGTAGCCGACGTGGGTGTGGTCGTGGGTGAGTTGGGTGATGCCGCCGGAGTGGGGCAGATAGTAGAGGCGGCTGTCACCGATGTGGCCAAAGTAGAGCCAGCCGGGCGTGAGCCAGCCGAGGGTGAGGGTGGTGCCCATGCCGCGACATTCCTCGTAGCTGTAGCCGAGTTTCATCAGCTCGCGGTGGATCGAGTCAAAGACCTCGTGGAGAATATCGGTGAAGCCGTTGTTGATGCCGCGCGCCGCGAGGTGGAAACTTTTCGGGAGGAGCTGGGTGATTTTTTCGACGGTGATGCGGCTGGCGAATTCGCCGGATTTGGCGCCGCCCATGCCGTCGCTCACGGCGAAGACGAAATCGTTGTTCGCGGCGGAGGCCTCGCCGAATTTGCCCAGGCGGCGGACCTCGCGGCCGTCGAAGGCGAGGGCGAGAAAGGCGTCTTCGTTGTTGGGGCGCACCTTGCCGCAGTGGGTGAGGCCCGACCAGCGGAGGTCGGGGCGCGTTGCGGATGGGGTGGACGGAGCGGCGGGGGTCATCGTTTTTTGGACGGAGTGGGTGCGTCGAGGAGGGTGGCGAACTCGAAATCGATCAGGCAAAAGCGGCCGTCGGAGGCGCGGTAGGTGACGTTGCGCATGAAGGCGTCGTCGTGGCGGACGCCGTAGGCTTCGAGCTCGGCGAATAATTCCTTCATGCGCTCGGGGTTGAGCTGGTCCACGATGGAGCCGCAGTTGGTGGTGACGATTTTCAGGGCGGCGGGGTCAGATTCGAGCAGGCGCGGGACGAAGTCGCAGCCGCGGGCTTCGAGGTGGCGGAGGACGCGGACCTCGTTGGTGAAGCGTTCTTGGGCCTTGGGGCCGCGAAAGGTTTTGTGCACGCGGCCGTCGAAGCCGATGCGGACGACGGCGCGTTGGGTGTCTTTGACCTCGTGCATAGGGACGCGGGGGAGGTTTCAGCGCGGCGGCGTGGAGGCAAGGGGCAAGAAAAGGCCGGGCTGATAGCATTTATGCGACAAACCTGAGTCATGAGCCCGATTTCTGATTGCTGCTGGCATGTGAGGTGCTGAATAGATGACAGGTTTTCGTGTGAGTCAGCCGCCTCCAATTTCGGCGTCGGATGCACGCGAACCCCATCTAAAAACCCGCATCACTATGGCTAAATACAAACTCGAATACATCTGGCTGGATGGCTATAAGCCGCTGGCGAGCCTGCGTAGCAAAACGCAGATCAAAGAATTCAAGACCTTCCCGAAGCTGACGGACCTCCCCAATTGGGGCTTCGATGGCAGCTCTACCCAGCAGGCCGAGGGCAAGAGCTCGGATTGCGTGCTGAAGCCTGTCGCCGTGTTCCCGGACAGCACCC
>JANXLP010000480.1 GCA_025355125.1 Opitutaceae bacterium
AGCTGGCGCGGATAGTAGTCGGCGCGCTCGGCGAGGCCGACCATGGCGAGGGATTTGGTGATGATCTCGTCGCGCTTGTTAAGCTGGGTGCCGCGCAAGCGCATGGGCATGGCGACGTTTTGCGCGACGGTGAGCCAAGGCAGGAGCGTCGGCTCCTGGAAGACGAAGAACATTTCCTCCATCGCCTCGGCAGGCGCCACGCCCTCGACGATTGCCTCGCCTCCGGAGATCGGGCTGAGGGCGGAGATAAGTTTCAGAATCGTGGATTTGCCGCAACCGCTGGGGCCGATGAGCGAGATGAAGTCGCCGCGCTGGGCGGAGAAACTGATGCGGTCGAGGATGAGCGGACCGTTGCCGTAGCGTTTCTCGACGTCCTTGAAGATGACGACCGGGGGTTGTTGGGACATGGGGAAAAAGAGGGGATTAGGCCGCGGCTGGGGCGAAGGGATTGACCGGGTAGGTCTTCATCTTGCCCGGATTGAGCAGGGCATGGGGATCGAGGTCGCTCTTGAGCGCGCGTTTTTCTGCGATGTTCGGATGGCGGCCGCCTTCTTCGAGATAAAACGTGTGCGGATTCGCCACGAAGACCCCAATCTCCGCGCAGTAGGCGATCAGTTCTTGGAGGCGTTCCTCGGATTTGAAATAGACGAGCGGTATGCTGCCCATGCCGACATTTTCTCCCGCCTGGGTGCCGGTGTCTTCTCGGGTCATCTTCGGGTTGCCCGCCATCCACTCGATGTGGTGCAGCACCTCGCCGGGGAATTTTTTTTCCAGCAGGGCGAACTGCTCGCGGAAATTTTTCCCAAAGCCGGCCTGGAGATAAGTGAGGCTGGGATCGCTCTTCATCGCCCAGAGCGTGGTGTGGGTCCACGTGTAGTCGCTGATGAAGGGCGGCTTGGGCGGATCGGAGAGGGGAGTGCGATAAACGCAGTCGATGCCGGCGGCGGCCGCGTGGGCGACAATCACCTCGGCCTGCGTGCGGGCTACGAGGAAAAACGCGACGTGTTCGCCCGTGCGGAAATATTTTCCGAGCGGTTTAAAAAACGAGGGAATGGGCCACTGGAACTGCGTCGCGAGCCGCTTCGCCCACGGGGCGTGTTTGGCGGCATGGTCGCTCCACGTGACGAGCGTTTCCCAGTCGGCGGAGCTGAAGATGAGCTGGTCGTAATCCACTTTCGGCGCGAGGCGCATCTCGATTTCCACCATGATGCCGGTGGTGCCGTAGGTGTGGAGCGCGGTCTTGC
>JANXLP010000488.1 GCA_025355125.1 Opitutaceae bacterium
TGCTGGCGCCGGCGGCGGCGGAGCTGATCGCGCGACGGACGGAGGGGTTGCGCGTGCTGGGCGCGACGATGGCGGCGGCGTATGGGAAACTGTGCGACGGCGTCGAACCGGCGGCGTTGGTGTATGAACCGGATTTTGGGCAGGTGGATGCGGAGGCGTTGTCGGCGCGGTGGGAGGCGGGGCGGGCGCGTGATCTAGCGATGCGTGCGACGCTCACGGGGCCGCACCGGGATGATTTCGTCCTGAAGGTCGCGGGGCAGATCGCGAAGGATTTTGGTTCGGAGGGACAGCAGCGTTCGCTGGTGCTCGCGCTGCGGCTGGCGCAGGCGGCGTGGTTTCACGAAAAAAGCGGGGTGCGGCCGGTGCTGCTGGCGGACGATGTGTTGGGCGAACTCGATCCGGTGCGGCGGCGGAAATTCTGGGCGACCATCGACGCGGAGTCGCAGGTGTTGGCGACGGGCACGAGTTTGCCGGACGCAGAGCTGGGGACGTGGCAGGTTTTTGTGGTGAAGGACGGGGATTTTCAGCCGACGCCGGTGGCGGAGGAGAAGGTATGAATTTTACGCCATGGGAATGGGTTTTGGCGGTGGCGGCGGCGCTCTTGGTGGGCGTTTCCAAGACGGGGATCGCGGGGATGGGGATGCTGTTTGTCGTGATCTTTGCGCAGATTCTGCCCGCGAAGCAGGCGACGGGGCTGGTGCTGCCGTTGTTGTGTTTCGGTGATCTGGTGGCGGTGGCATCTTACCGGCAGCACGCGAACTGGCGGCATCTGTGGCGGTTGTTTCCATGGGCGGCGCTCGGGGTGGTCGGCGGATTTTTCACGATGGGGCACATCGACGATCATGATATGCGCCGGTTGATCGGAAGCATCGTGGTGACGCTGGTGGGGGTGCATCTCTTCCGACGCTGGCGGGCAAGGGCGCGGGCGGAGGAGGCGGAACATGCGGCGTGGTTTGCGCCGACGATTGGGGTGCTGGCGGGATTCACTACGCTCGTCGCGAACGCGGCGGGGCCGTTGATGGCGGTGTATCTGCTCGCGATGCGGTTGCCGAAGATGGAATACGTGGGGACGGCGTCGGTGTTTTTCCTGCTGCTGAATCTTTTCAAGGTTCCGTTCATGGTGGGGCTCGGGTTGATCACGCCGCCGAGTTTCGCGCTGAACCTATGGCTGGCGCCGGCAGTGTTGGCGGGGGCGCTGGTGGGGCGGAGGATTTTGCCGAAGATCAACCAGAAGGTGTTTGAAAATCTGGCGTTGTTTTTCTCGGCGGCGGCGGGGGCGCGGTTGTTGTTTTGACGGGTGGCCTAGGGAAAACACGGACTGCACGGGAAAAATCGGCGGAAAATTTCCGTGTGTTGCGCGGGGGCGATGGGGCAGGCTGGGGGTATGGCGCGTATGACGGTGAGGGAAATGTGGGCGGCGAAACTGGCGGGGAAGGTCGTGCCCGCGACGGCGCATTCGGGGGTAAACGAGGCGCAGGTGGGCCACGGCTTCGGGAGGAAGACACCGTTTGTCGGCGTGGTCCTGGGGATCGATCCGTCGCTGCGGGGAACGGGTTTGGCGTTGGTGGAATTTGCGGTGGCGCGGGCGCCGTTGTTGCTGCGCTGTCAGACGGTGAAGGTGCATCCTAAGTTGCCGATGGCGGTGGCGCTGGCGGAGATTCACCGGGCGGTGACGGCAATGCTGGCGGGGGCGGGAGTGCGACACGTGGCGATGGAGCAGACGATCTTCGTGCAGAATTTTCAGACGGCGCAGATTCTCGGCGCGGCGCGCGGGGCGGCGATGGCGGCGGCGGCGCTGCATGAGCTGACGATTTTCGAATACGCGCCGCTGCGTGTGAAGCAGGCGGTCGTGGGCGCGGGGCGTGCGAGCAAGGAGCAGATGGCGCGCACGGTGATGGCCATGATGGGACACGGGCGGCCGCTGGCGTTTGACGAGGCGGATGCGGCGGGCGTGGCGTTGTGCCACGCGTTTACCTGGCGGGAGTGAGGCGGCTCGGCTCGCTGGCGCTCGCCGCCACCCTGATTAGCAAACGACGAAATTTCTGAACATGGGCAAGATGCCCATGCCACTTCGGAATATGGGCGGGATGCTCATGCCACTTCGGAGCGGATCAGCCCAGGACGGTCTTCATCACGCGACCGAGGTCGGTGACGCGGTAGGGTTTCGTGAGGTAGCCGCAGAAGCCCATGTCGAGGTAGCGGCGGGCCATGTCGTCGTTGTCGTAGCCGCTGGAAACCACGGCGCGGACATCGGGATCGAGTTTCTTCAACTCGCGGAAACAGTCTTCGCCGCCCATGCCGCCGATGACAGTGAGGTCCATGATGACGGCGTCGTAGGGGCGGCCGATATTGAGGTAGCGTTTGTAGAGCGTGATCGCCTCCTCGCCGTTTTTCGCGAGGTCGTATTTGTATTCGAGACTGGCGAGCATCGTCGCGGTGAGCGCAGAGATTTTCTCGTCGTCGTCCATGAAGAGGACTCGGCCGGTGCCGAAGCGGAGGGAGGCGGCCTTGCGGGCCTGCACCTCGACGGGTCGGTCGGCGCGGGGGAGATAAATGGTGAAGACGGTGCCGACGCCGAGGGTCGAATCGACGCCGATGACGCCGCCGTGTTTTTGGACGATGGAGCGGACGGTCGCGAGGCCGAGGCCTGTGCCGTGTTTCTTGGTGGTGAAAAACGGGTCCCAGATTTTCTCGAGGTATTCGGGTTTGATGCCGGAGCCGTTGTCGCGGGATTCGAACTCGATGTAATCACCGGCGGCGAGACCGGGAATTTGATCTACCCCGATGGCGACGTTGCGGGCGCAGAGTTGGACGCGGGCGGCGTGCGGGGCGGGCGGCATGGCCTGGAGGGCGTTGACGACGAGGTTTTGGAAAACCTGCAAAATCTGCGCTCGGTCCACTTGCACGGGATCGGTGTTCGCGGCGACCTCGATGCTGACGGTCGCGACGGAGCCGGCGGTGGCGATCTTGACGGTGTCCTCGTAGATTTCTTTAACGGCGACGACGGTCTGGGTGCCGGTGCCGCCCTTGGCGAAGAGGAGGAGTTGCTTGGTGAGCGCTTTGGCGGTCATGCAGGCTTTTTCTGCGTCGTCGAGGGAGGAGGAGTCGTGGTTGTCTTTGGCGAGCGAGACGCCGCCAAGGATTGTCGTGAGGAGATTGTTGAAATCGTGCGCGATGCCGCCGGCGAGGAGGCCGAGGGACTCGAAGCGGTTGGCTTTGACGAGTTCGTCAGGCGTGAGGCTGACCTCATCGGGATCGCGGAAAACGATGATGACGCCGCGGGGTTTGCCCTCGGCGCCGTAAGACGCGCGGGCGGTCCAGACGATGGGGAGTGGGGCGGTGGTGTCGTCGGCGGAGGCGAGGGCGTGTTCGCTGGTGAGCGGGAGCGGGCCCTCGGCGGCGAGGACGCGGTCGATGGGATCGTCGCCGGGGCGGCCGCTGGCGCGGTTGATGAGGCGGAAAATTTCGGTGAGCGGCGCGCCGGGGAGTTGCTCGGCGGAGCGGCCGAGGAGGCGTGCGGCGGTGGGGTTGGCGAAGAGGATCTGGCCGCGGGAATCGGTGATGAGCACGGCTTCGGCGAGCGCGGCGAACGCTTCGGCGGCGAGCGCGTCGTCGAACACGGAAGCAGACGCCGGTGCGTGGACGAAGGGCGAGGCGGCTTCGTTGAGCGTATCGGCGGGCAAATCGTCAGGCAGAGCGGTGATGAAGCCGATGACGCGGGTGAGGTCGCGTTTGCGGTTTAAAATGCGATGCGCGCCGAGGAGCACGGGCACGGGGCGACCGTCGGCGGCGCGGAGGGTGACGATCTCGGTGAAGGTGGAGCGACCGGGAGAGCGGTTTAGAAACCACACTTCGAGGCCGCTGGCGGCTTCGGCGGCGGGGAGGCTCTGGCCAAACGCAGTGACGGGATCGGCGGTGGCGCGGGCCTCGTCGTGGCTTAGGAGCTGGCACCAAGCGGACGAAAGCCAGTGCTGTTTGTGGGTGAAATCGAGTTCGAAGGCGCCGAGTGCGCCGGTGGCACCGCTGAGATCCTGAAGGCGGGAATCGTTGGCGAGGGAAGCTTCCTCGAGTTCGCGGCGCTCGGTGACGTCGAGGCAGAAACCGGTGACGCGATCAAGTTCGCCGGCGGCGCTGACTTGCTGGAGGCCGGTGCATTGCAGCCACACGTAGTGGCCTCGGCGGTGTTGCATGCGGAACTCAACAAAGATGCGGCGTGTGCCGGTGGTGTGCTTGCGGCCGAGGAAGTAGGGCGCGGCGTCGGAGTCCTCGGGGTGGATGTGCTTCAGCCAGGTGTCGTGGGTGTTGGGCAGCTCGGCGTCCACGTAGCCGAGAAGTTTTTTCCAGACGGGCGAATAGTAGACGCGGTTGGCGGTGAAATTGAGGTCGAAGAAGCCGACGACGTTTTGTTCGACGAGCAGTGTGAGGCCATCTTCACGCGAGGCGGCAACAGCGGCGACGGGCGGAGATTGCACGACGGCGATGTAGCCGGCGGCAACGCCGAGCGCGGGTTCGAGGCGGACGGTTTGGTCGCGGGGCGCGCCCTCGCGGGGCTGGATGCTGAGCGTGGCGTTGCGCTCGAGCGTGGTCGCCAGCACGACGTCCCACATGGCTTCGATCCAGTCTGCGCCCTCGGAGACGACATCGAAATGAAAGAGCGAGGAAAACGATGCGCCGATGAGTTCGTTTTCAGAAACCTGCCAGAGTGATCGGGAAGTGGCGTTGGCGGCGGTGATGCGGCCGGTGGTGTCGAGAAGAAGGACGGCGGCGGCCGGCGTGGGGTCGGCGGATTGGGCGGTGGAGAGATCGGTGGGGGAGGACGCGCTCAAGGTTTAATGATTATGAAGCCAGAGGGAAACCCGCTTGGCGAGAAAATCGATGAAGGCGGGGTGATCGTTGAGGCAGGGGATGTGGGTGAATGATTCGCCACCAGCCTCTTCGAAATCCTCGGCGCCGCGCACGCGAATCTCTTCGAGGGTCTCGAGGCAGTCGGTGACGAAGGCGGGTGTGATGACGAGGAGGCGTTTGCGGCCTTCCTTCGCGAGGCGCTTCATTTCGAAGTCGGTGTAGGGTGTGAGCCAGGGTTCGCCGGCGATGCGGGATTGGAAGGCGAGGGACCAGCGGGATGGATCGAGTTGCGCGCGTTGGGCGAAGAGGTGCGTGGTGCGCGTGACCTGGGCCTTGTAACAGGTGGCGTGCGCCGGCGAACAGGTGTTACAGCAATCCGGCGTGGTGAGGCAGTGGGCTTTGGAAGAATCGGCTTTGGTCAGATGGCGCTGCGGGATCGAGTGGTAGCTGAACATCAGGTGATCGTGCGGCTGCGCCAGATACGGCTGGGCGCTGGTGACGAGGGCGTCGATGTAGTCGGGATTGGCGTAGAACGGTTGCTCGACCTCGATCTTCATGCCGGGCGCGAGGCGGGCGGCTTCGCGGTAAACCTTGGCGACCACGGTTTCCCAACTCGACATCGCGTAGTGCGGGTATTGCGGGAAGAGCAGGAGGTTCGTCACGCCGGCGGCGGTCAGGCGTGTCAGGGCGTCGGGAATCGACGGGTTGCCGTAGTTCATCGCGAGGGCCACGGCGACCGTCGTGCGTTGCTGCAAGGCGGACTGCGCGAGCTTGCTGGTGACGACGAGAGGGGAGCCCTGCTCGGTCCAGATCGTGGAGTAGGCGTGCGAGGAATTTTTCGCGCGGAAGGGGATGATGATGCCGTTGACGAGGACGCTGCGCAGAATGGCGGAGCCGGGCCGGTCGATGACGCGCTCGTCGCCGAGGAATTCGCGCAGGTAGCGCTTCACATCGGGAACCGATGTGGAATCAGGCGAACCCAAGTTGAGCAGGAGGACGGCGCTTTTGGACATGCGCCCAAACTCGTCCGCAGAAATTCTGCGATGTCAAACGGTGTGACGACGCAGGGCGGCGCGAACGCGGGCGACCGGGTTTAGCCGAGGCTGCGGCAGTGTTGGATCTTGGCGATGAGGCGGTGGACGTTTTCCGGGGCGATGCGGTCGGTGATGACGGTGCGCGGGAAGTTGTGCTCGATGTCGAGGTGCACGCCGTCTTCGGCGCCGGGGCGGACGAAGTCTTCTATAAAGTCCATGCCACCGAGCGGGCGCATCCAGCGCCAGTAGGGATCGGGGTCGGCGGATTCGATGACGACGGCGTCGCGGAGGAAGACGTGGCAGTAAAGCGTGAGATCGCGGAAGGAGGCGAACCACGTGGGCGGATTTACCAATTGGTCTCGGATGATAAGGGTCATCGAGGAATCGTTTGTTAGCAAAAGCTCGGCCAGTTTTTGTGCGAAAATGGTTTTTTGCGTTGCGACGCACGGATGCGCGCACACGGCTGACATCGACACATTTTCCCATGAATTCACCGCGCAAACCCGTTCTGTTGATTATCCGTGATGGCTGGGGGAAAAATCCTCACGCCGAGCAAAACAGCTACAACGCCGTCTATCTCGCGAAGAAGGTCTGCGACGACGCGCTGCAGGCGAAGTATCCGCACACGTTGGTCTCGGCGAGCGGACTCGATGTCGGCCTGCCCGACGGGCAGATGGGTAATTCCGAAGTCGGCCATGAGAACATCGGCGCGGGGCGCATCGTGGATCAGGAGCTCGTGCGGTTGAATAAATTGTTCTCCGAAAAGCAGCTCGCAGTTAATCCCGTGTGGCGAGCGGCGGTCGCGCGCGTGAAGGCGTCGCCGACGGCGAAGCTGCACATGATGGGCATCGTCTCGGATGGCGGCGTGCACGGCATGCTGGAGCATCTTTATGGAATTTTGCAGCAGGCGAAGGAAGACGGCCTCGGGAAGACACAGGTGTTTATCCACGGCTTCACGGATGGGCGCGACACGGCGCCGCAGAGTGGGCTGGCGTTCATCGAGCAGGTGGAAGTGAAGTGCCGCGAGATCGGCGTCGGCACGATCGCGACGGTGTGTGGACGCTTCTGGGCGATGGATCGCGACAACCGTTGGGAGCGGGTGCAGAAGGCCTACGACATGTTGACGGGACGCAAGGCGGTCGCGACGGCGACGAACGCGGCGGCGGCGATCCAGAGTTACTATGAGCATCCCTTGAGCGAGACGCAGAAGGGCGACGAGTTTGTGCCGGCGACGTGGATCGTGGGCGCTGATGGCAAGCCGCTCGCGACTTTTGGAAATGGCGACGCGGTGCTCTTCTATAACTACCGTGGCGATCGTCCGCGTGAGATTACGAAGGCGTTTGTGATCGACGGGTTTAAGGACTTCGACCGCGGCGCGAAGCTCGATCTCTACTACGCGACGATGACGGAGTATGAGAAGGGTCTGCCCGTGCACGTGATCTCTGGGAAACCGGAGAGCTTGAAAAACATCCTCGGTGAAGTCGTGAGCAACGCGGGCATCGGCCAGTTCCGCTGCGCGGAGACCGAGAAGAATCCTCACGTGACGTTCTTCTTTAATAACTATCGCGCTGAGCCGTTCCCCGGCGAAGACCGCGCGTGCCCGGCGAGCCCGAAGGTGGCGACCTATGATATGCAGCCGGAGATGGCGGCGGCGGAAGTGACGGCCCTGGCGAAGGCGGCGATTCTTTCGGGGAAATACGGTTTCGTGGCGGTGAACTTCGCGAATCCCGACATGGTCGGGCACACCGGTTCGTTGCCGGCGGCGATCAAGGCGGTGGAGGCGACCGATGCGGGCGTGGGCGAATTGCTCGCGGCCATCGCGCAGGTGGGTGGCAAGGCGGTGGTCTGCGCCGACCACGGTAATTGCGAGCAGATGTGGGACCCGATTAACAACGGCCCGCATACGTCGCACACGCTCAACCTCGTCGAGGTGTTTGCGGTGGGCGAGGGACTCGTTGCCGGCAAGACGGCGATGCGCACGGGCGGCCGGTTGGCGGATATCGCGCCGACGGTGCTCGCGCTCATGGGCCTGCCGAAGCCCGTCGAGATGACGGGGCAGAGTTTGATCCTCGGCTGATCAGTCGCCCACGGGTTTTGTCCTGAACCGAAAATCTGTTTGCCCCGCCCTCTGTGGCGGGGCTTTCTTTTTCGTTTGCACGCCCAACACCTGCCCATGCATCGCACCCATCATTGTGCCCAGCTCACTCCAGCCGATCTCGGCGCGTCCGTCGCGCTTTCCGGTTGGGTTGATTCCGTCCGCGA
>JANXLP010000505.1 GCA_025355125.1 Opitutaceae bacterium
GCGTGCTCGGCGGCCTCGAGTTGATCGAGGAGGAGGCCGACACCATCGCCCCGTCCGAACTCAAGGAACTCCTCGGGTTGATCCGCGCCGGGGCCGAGCGCCAGCACGCACTCTCCCGCAAGCTCGTGCTCTACTTCGAACTCGAGCGCCTGCGCGTCGCGCCTCCCGCGAAGACTCCCCGCGGCTGCGCCCCGGATGCCCTCGCGACCGGCACCCACCGCGCCGCCCAAGCCGAGCAGCGGCCCGCCGATACCAGCGTGCGCGCCGAGCCGGGCTTCGTGCCGCTCGACGAGACCCATCTCGCCGCCGCCGTCGAGGAACTCGTGGTCAACGCCCTCCGCTTCTCCAAAACCGGTCAACCGGTCACCGTCGTCGGCGCCGTGCGCAGGGGCCGTTACCTCGTCGCGGTCACGGACTGCGGCCCGGGCATGACCGCCGAGCAGCGGGCGCTCGTCGCCGCGTTCAAGCAGTTCGACCGTTCGCACCACAACCAACAGGGCCTCGGTCTCGGTCTCGCGATCGCCCGCGCCGCCGCCGAGATCGCCGGCGGCACGCTCACGCTGCGGCCCGGTCCCGCAGAGGCGGGCCTGCAAGCCGTCCTCGATCTGCCGCTCAGTTGAGACGGCTCATACCAACGTCCCTTAATTCCAGACGTTTGTCATTGCGAGGTGCGCGAAACGCGCCGTGGCAATCCAGCTGGATTGCCTCGTCGCTCCGCTTCTCGCAATGACGGTCTGTTTATCAAGGGACGTTGGCATCAGAACCTTATCCGCGAAATCCGGGCTTTGTTGGGGAAATCGGCGAGCGCCGCGAGCTGTCGCGTCGGCGGATCATAGACCAGAATTCCCGTGTCGGTGGCAAAGATCACGTAAGCGTCGGCCGCCCCGTCGGCCGGCAAGTCGCCCCAGACGACGTCGCGCTGGCAGACGATCACGCCGACCGGCATCGCCAGCTTGATGTCGCTCTCGCGCAGGGCCCCGAGCGAGGTGCCGACCGCGAGCAGCCGCGAGAAGACCACGCCGTCGTAGGCCCGGGCCCGGGCTTGCGGCAACTCCAGACCGACGGACTTGCACGCCGTTTCCAGCCACCCCGCCAGATTGCCGAGCGAATCGACCCGCAGCAGCGCGTAGTCCGTGTCGCTCGCCTCGAAATTATCGGAAGCCTTGACCCCGCCCTTATACAGATCCCGCAAGAGCCGCATCGAACTGATCTCTTTTGCCGGCCCGCCGTCGCGCACGAGCGCGGGCACGGGAAATGCCGGCAACGAAAAATTCGCCGGCGCCGCCGCCAGCCCGCCCGCCGCGAAGAGCACGGCCAGAAGTCCGGATAACGTGATCGCCCGGCTCAAAAGAAAACCTCCTCGATCGTATCGCGGTTGGGAAACTCCCGGAGCGGCACCATCACGCCGTCCTGCGGCTCGAGCACAAACAGGCCCTTGCTCGTGCCGACGATCACGACCGCGTGCGCCCCACCGGCGCGGATGCCGGCAAACGGATATTGGTAGGACACCGTGGCCCAGCCGATGCAAAACGAGCCGCGCGTCTCGCCGGCCCGCAGCGCCAACAGGTCCGCGAACGCCACGAAGCAGTTCGCATAGTTGTCACAGTCCCAGACCTGATCCTGGAAGTGCATCTTGAGCGGCTTTTGCGCCGCCCGGAACCAACGGTTGAACGCCACCAGCCACGTGTGGTCCGAGCGCAAAAACTGCGAACGCAGGCTGTTGATCCGCGGCGGTGTGTCCGTGAGCTTCGCAAATTCCGCCGTGATGTCGTCCACCGTCCACACCGCGGCCTCGCGGTTGGCTTCCCATGCTGGCGGCGCCGGCAACGTCACCAGAGCGCCGCGCGCGATCGCGGTAAAGTCCGGCACGATCCTGCCCTCCCGGCCGACTCCACCCGCCTCCGCCCGCGTCCCCGTCGGCACGACGAGCGACGCGCCGGCCAGCAGAATTCCGAAACCAAGGCTCCGCCCCCACCCGGCGGGCGACCGCGGGCCTCGGAGGCGGAGACTGAAAAGATTCACGTTGGAAAGGGGCTTTAGACGGACAAGATGAGGCCGATCTTAAGACAGTAACGCCAGGTTCGCCGGTGTTCACCTTATTACTGATCATCGACCTCTCTTTCTTCGACTCCTTACTTGAGCGTTACAGGCCAATCTTTCATGCGCGTCTCCTTTTTCCATAGCGTGCCCGCACGGTTGGCCGGCCTCATTTTGCTGCTGAGCGGTGCCACGCTTTTGGTCCTGACCGAGCTCAACCGCCGCGCCGTCGAACGCCTCCTCCTCAACCAAGCCCAGGTGCAGGCCGCCGCTTCGACCATGGCCGTCGTCGACGGACTCGACGGGGTCATCGGCTCGGTTGAGCGCCTCGCCAAGTTCATCGCCCGCGATCTCGACGGCCGCGCCCTCTCCGCCGCCGACATCGAAAAAACCGCCCGCAACGTCGTCATCGACAATCCCAATATCTACGGCTGCAGCCTCGCCTTCGAGCCCGCCGCCCTCGCCGCCGGCACCGCGCACCTCGGCCTCTACGTGCATCGCTCCGCGACGCCGAGCCGCTTTGTGACCCGCGACCTCACGACCCCGGAGCAGGCCTACTGGAGCCGCGACGACTACCGCGCCGTCCTCGACCGCGCGCAGACGGTTTGGAGCGAGCCCTACTTCGACCGCGGCGGCACGGATCGCAACGTCGTGCGCGTGTCCACCCCGGTGTTCCGCACCGCCGGCGACGCGCGGCAACCCGTCGGCGTCGTCTCCGCCATCATCGATTTGGACTGGCTGCGCCGTCTCGCCAACGTCCATGAGTTCGCCGACTCCAGCTACACCATCATCTTCTCCCGCACCGGCCGCCTCATCATCCACCCCAAGTCCACCTACGTCATCGCCGAGACCATCGCGACCCTCGCCGACAAGGATAACACCCCCGAGCTCGTCAAAATCCAGCAGGCCGTCGCCGCCAAGCGCCAGGGCGCGCTGCGCTACACCGAGACCAGCCCCGCCCGCGCGGTCTATGCCAACTACCGGCCGTCCAAAATCGCCGGCTGGGGCGTCATCGTGGGCTACGACGAATCCGAATTCCTGAAACCCCAGCATGCGTTTCGCCGCATTACCGCCCTGTTCCTCGGCTCGCTCCTGCTTCTCCTCGGTGGCGTCGTGATCGTGGCCACCCAGATCGCCCTCCGCCCTCTCGGCCGCCTCGCCGTGGCTGCGGACGAGATCGGCCGGCAAAATCTCGACTGCGAAGTCCCGACTCCCCGGCGCGACGACGAGATCGGCCGGCTCTCGCGCGCCTTCGCCGGCATGCGCGATGCGCTCAAGGCCCAGCGCCTCGAACGCCGTTGGGCCGCCCAGTCGCTCGAGCACCAGCTCCGTTACAACCAACTCATCATCGATTCCATCGGCGAACTCGTCTTCGTGCTCACCAAGGCGTTGAACATTTCCCGCGTTAATCCCGCCGTCCTCCGCGACACCGGCTACACCGAAGTGGACCTGATCAAGAGCGCCCTCGGCCGCTGGGTGCGCCTCGCTCCCGCCGCCGGTCTGGCCACCGACCTCCTCCTCACCGCCCTCAAGGAGGGCCGGAGCCTCCACGATCTTCCCGCCCTCCTCCTGCGTAAGGACGGCACCGAAACCTCCGCGCTCCTCACGTTGGTGCCGCTGCGCGACAATAATCGCGTCGTCGGTGGCGTCGTCACGCTCCGCCTCGCGGCGTCGAGCGCCCACTGAGCCGTTCCCTTCCCCCGCAATTTTTCCCGCCACGCGCGATCTTCCCACCCATGAAACAGCATATTTTGACGGTCGATGATGAAGCGGAAATCCGCGAGATGCTGCGCGAAGTCCTCACTACCGCCGGCTACCGCGTCTCGGGAGCCAGCTCCGCCGCGGAAGCCATGCGCGTGATCCTCAGCGACCCGCCGCACCTCATCATCACCGACCTCCAACTGGAAGAAGCGGACGGTTTTGACGTGATCGAGCAGGTCCACGCCGTCGCC
>JANXLP010000509.1 GCA_025355125.1 Opitutaceae bacterium
CTGCGCCACCGCCCGCGCCACCACCGTCCGTCCGCCCACGTTTCCACAGCTCGTCGCTCGCGCCGCCTTCGTCGCCGAGACCGTCGTCAAATCGCTCCGCAGCGAACTCGTGACCCGCGGTGCCGATCGCGCGATCATCACCTACGTCACCTTCTCCACGCGCAGCGCCATCAACGGCGCCGTGCCCGGTGAATTCACCTTGGAGTTTCCCGGCGGCACCGTCGGCGAGGAATCCATGACCGTCGAGGGCATGCCCCGGTTTGCCGTCGGCCAGCACGATGTCGTGTTTGTAGAAAAAGTCGCCGGCCAGCTCTGCCCCCTCGTCACCCTCGGCTACGGCCGCTACCGCGTCTTCACCGACGCCGCCTCCCCGACCCCGCTCATCGCGCGCGACAACGGCGTCCCGCTCGAAGACGTCGCCGAGGTCTCCCTCCCCATGCCGGAAAGCCCCGCGCTCGCCACCGCCCTCGCCACGCGCAAACGCCAGCCCCTCACCCTCGCCGCGTTCGCCGCCCGCATCCGCGAGACCGCTTCGTCCGCCCCCGTCCAAAACCTGCCCTGAGCCCCATGCGCGCCCTCCTCCGTCTCCTCGCGCTCCTCCTCGCCCTGGCCGCGCTGTCCCACCCGGCCTCCGCCTTCGTCCAGCTCAACCCGCCCTCCGTCTGGCCCGACGGCACCATCACCGTGCACCTTCAGCTCGGCCCGCTCAACGGCACCCTGAGCGACGGCGGAGCCTCGTGGAATGCCGCCGCCCAAGCCGCCCTCGACCGGTGGAACCCGCACATGGACCGCGTGAAATTCGCGACCGTCAGCGACAGCCCGGCCGCCGTCGGCGATGGCAACGGTTTCAACAACGTCGTCTTCTCCGGCACCATCTTCGGCCGCGCCTACGGCGACAGCGTCCTCGCCGTCACCACCCACTGGCGCATCGGCAGCCGCCGCGTCGAGGCCGACGTGCTCTTCAACACCAGATACACCTGGGATTCCTACCGCGGCCCCGTTCGCCCCGGCGTCAACACCGCCGAGTTCACCCGCGTCGCCATCCACGAGTTCGGTCACGCCCTCGGCCTCGGCCATCCCGACCAGGACGGCCAGAGCGTCGCCGCCATCATGAACAGCACCGCCGGCAATACCGACGAACTCCAGCCCGACGACATCAACGGCGCCCGCTTCATCTACGCCGACCGCACCGGCCTCGCGTTGCCCTCGATCCTCATCCCGCTCGCCGGCACCAACGTCGTCGCCGGCGCCACCGTCGAACTCTCCGTCACCGTCAGCGGCCCCCCGCCGTTTCAATACGTCTGGACCAAGGACCGTATCCGCCAGATCAACCAGTCCCCCCGGCTCACCCTCGCCAACGCGCAGACCGGCGCCGCCGGCATCTACGCCGTCACGGTCACCAACTCCGCCGGCTCCGTCACCAGCGAGGCGACCGTCAAGATCACCTCCTTCACCGCCGTGCCCGCGATCCTCGCCCAGCCCGTCAACGTCTCCGCCTTCACCGGCTTCAACGCCACCCTCACCGTCGGCGCCGACGGCACCTCGCCCCTCCGCTTCCAGTGGTTCAAGAACGGCGCCCCCTTCGGCCCCGTCAGCGAATCGAACTCGCTCAACCTCTCCTCCGTCCAGCTCGCCGACGCCGGATCCTACTTCGTCACCGTCACCAATTCCGCCGGCTCCGCCACCAGCGCCGCCGCCACCCTCGCCGTCACCCCCGCCGCCACCGGTCCCGCCATCGCCGCGCAACCCGCCAGCACCACCGCCGCCCTCGGCGCGAGCGTGTCCTTCGCCGTAACCGCCTCCGGCGCGACCGCCTGGCAATGGCGCAAAAATGGCGTCTCCATCCCCGGCGCCACCGCCGACCGGCTCACCCTCGCCGACCTCTCCGCCGCCGACGCCGCCGACTACGATGTCGTCGCCTCCAACGCCGCCGGCGCCACCACCAGCGCGACCGCCACGCTCCTCCTCAACGCCGGCCTCACCGCCCGGCTCAGCAATGTTTCCGTCCGCACGACCCTCGCCGCGCGCCAGATCCTCACCGTGGGCCTCACCATGCTCGGCGGCCGCAAGGATGTCCTCATCCGCGCCGCCGGCCCCGGCCTCGGCGCGCTGGGCGTCCCCGGCACCATGGCCGATCCCAAGCTCGCCGTTTCCAACGGCTCCGTCGAGGAGGCCGCCAACGACAACTGGGGCGACCCCGCGACCAACGTCGCCGCCGTCACCGCCGCCAACGCCGCCGTCGGCGCCTTTCCGTTTCCTTCTCCCGCCAGCCTCGACGCCGCCCTCGTGCGCTCCATCGACGGCGGTCGCACCGTGCAGGTGTCCGGCCCCGCCGCCGGCAACCTCATCGTCGAGGCCTACGACGCCGGCTCGGGCAACTCCCCGCGCCTCGTCAACCTCTCCGCCCTCAACTTCGTCGGCACCGGCGGCGACGTGCTCATCGCCGGTTTCACCGTCGCCGGCACCGGCACCAAGAACCTCGTCATCCGCGCCGCCGGCCCCAGCCTCGGCGCCCTCGGCGTCCCCGGAACCCTCACCGATCCCAAGCTCGAACTCTTCAACTCCGCCGGCCGAAAGATCGCAGAGAACGACACCTTCTCCGCCACCCTCCCGGCGATCTTCAACGCCGTCGGCGCCTTCGCGTTTGTGCCCGGCGCCAAAGACGCCGCCCTCATGATCGGCCTGCCTCCCGGCGGCTACACCGTCCAGGTCTCCGGCGCCGACGGCGGCACCGGCGCCGCCATCGTCGAAGTTTACGAGCTGCCCTGAAGCCTCCGGCCCGGACTCGCGCCCGCCCTGCTTCGGCGGGCCCGCCCCTCACTTCAGTTCGCGCAGCTTGAGGCTGCGGAAGTAAACCGCGTTCCCATGTTCCTGCAGCGCGATATGTCCGCGCGCGAGCGAGGCGAATTTCTCCCAACCCTTGCCCTTGAATTTGCTCTCATCGATCGCCGCTTTGCCCTTCGCACTGCCGAGATCCTGATCGACCAGCTTCTCGCCGTTGAGCCAGTGCTCCACATGCCAGCCGCGGACGACGATCTTGCCGGTATTCCATTCGCCCACGGGTTTCGTGACATCCTTCGCAGGCGCTTCGCCGATGTCGTAAAGCGAGCCTGCGAGGTGATTCGCCTTCTTGTTGTCGGATGCCTTCGCGTTATCGAGCACCTGATACTCCGGCCCCGTGCGGTAGGGCGCGGAATCACCGAGGCCCGAGCGGTAGATGACACCGCTGTTGCCCGCCTCGACGATCTTCCACTCAAACGAGAATTCGAAATCGCCAAACTCATCCTTCGTCACGAGGTCGCCGCTCTTCGGCACCGTCATCACCAAAGCACCGTTCTCCACCTTCCAACCCGCGCTGATCGCCTCGGTCTTGTAGCCGCGCCAACCATCGAGGGTTTTGCCGTCAAACAACAGTTTCCAACCGGCGGATTTCTCCGCGGAGGTCAGGGCATTCGACTCGGCCGCGAACAGCGGCGCAGCCAAGGCGAAAGCGAATAGGGTAAGGATCGAGGTTTTGATTTTCATGGGGGAAATTTTCAATCGGAGCCAAAGCTGACATCGCCCGCGCTGAGTTTCACGCCTTCGCCCACACGGGCTTCGTCGAGTTGCAGGACGAGGGTGTTGGCTCCGGCGCGGACGTTCATCGTGAACTGCGCGGCTGTCTTGATATGCACGCCGTTAAGCCACGCGTCTTTCACTCCGCCCGCCAGCGCGAACTGCACGGCGCCGCCGGCAGCCGATTCAAAGCGCGTCGTCGCATACAGCCCACGGGTGTTGAGGAAATTCGGATACGCTGTGGTGATCGTCTCACCCGCGAGCACACCGCTCACGAGCGAAATTGCCGGCACCCAATCATCGAGCGCGGGATCGCCGCGCACGACGCGCTCCATGCGGATTTCCTGATTCTTGGCTGTCACGATATAAAGGCTCCACACGCGGGCCACCCCACCCTTCGCCGCGTCGAAATCGCCGGGGCGACCGAGCTGCGAGAGAAATTTGATCAGGTCAAACCGCTCGTCGGGCAACAATCCGTCGATCAGCCCCGCCGGCATCAGCGAACCCGCGCTGCTGCGTTTGGCGATATTCTTCACCGCCACGGGCACCTCGATGTTCGCGGCATTCCGCAGCGTGATTTCGGTGTCGGTTTCTTTCGTAATCACGCCGCTCAACTCCTGCTGATCCTTAGTCGTGATGATCACGGAGTGGTAGCCTTCTTTGATCTTCGCGCTCGGATATAGTAGCGATTCCACGAGGTAATCCGTCGGTGCACTCGCGCCGATGCTCGTGAGATCCGGGCCGACTTTTCCGCCCGCGCCGCCGATCGCATGACAGGCGGTGCAAGCCAGTTCTAGACGGCGGTAAATCCGCTCTCCGCGCACGGCATCACCACTCGCGAGCGCCTGCCGCGCCATCGTCTGCATTTCCGCCGGCGTGAGCTGCGCGTCAGACAACGTGAGCCCGGCAATCTTGATCAACGTCTGCACGAGCGGCTGATTCTGTCCACCCTCGCGGGCTGGGCGCAAACCCGCGCGCGCCACTTCGGCGGGCAACTTCGTCTTCGGCAAATCCGCCGCGAGCCGCCCACTCGCTCCACGCACCGCAAGCAGCCCACGCCAGAGCGCCTGCGCATCCGCTTCACCCGTCGTCGCCGAAAGCACCGTGATCACATCGGGCATGGCGCCCACGAGATCCACACCGGCCAGCGACGTCACCGCCTCGCGACGAATCAGCGGCGTGGTCCCTTCGCGACTCAACCGACGCAACTCCGTGACCACGCCCGCGCCACCCAGTTCGCGCAGTGAGGCAAAAGCCGCCGCCCGTTCGCCCGCGTTCGTTTCCGCCGCACCGGCATAACGGACCAGCACCGGCGCGAGCGCCGCAAGTTTCCAAGTGCCCACCAACGGGATCGCCGCCGCGCGCACCATCGGCGCGTCCGCTTTCAGCAACGTCGCCAGCTTAGCCAAGTCGCCCTCCGGCTTCACACCACGGAGTCGCGATGCCTCCAAGAGTGCGGTCAGAGCCCGTGCCGTCGCCGCATCGTCGAATCCACGCGCCAAAACAGTGTCGAACAGGTGGCGCAATTCTCGGCTGCCACCCGCCGAAGCGATCAGCTCGATCCAGGGACCAGAGCCGTCGCGCGGCAACGTGCGATCCGTGAGCAATTGCGCGAGCACATCGACCGCCAGCGTGGCCTCGACGGCCTTGAGCCCGAAAGCGAGCTGCGTTTCCCGTCCCTGCAAATTCCACTCGCCCGACTTCACCGCCGCCAGCCACGGCGCCGCCAGTTCGTTCATCGTCAGCCAGAGCGCGTAATCGAGAAACGGGTCCATCGGCTTATCGAGCACGCTCAACGCGAGCTCCGCCGCCTTCGCCGTTCCGACCTTGCCCAACGCCCGCACCGCTTCGAGTCGCACGCGCGGATGCGCATCCTGCACCAGTTTCGCCAGCGGGATGAGCGAGTCCGCGACGGGCAACGCCCGCACGACACCGGCGCGGAAACGCGCGTCGTCCGACGCCAGAAGGTCAGTCAGCAGCGAACCGGCCGGCAGGTTAAACGCTTCGTTAGCCCAGAGAGCCTGGAATTTCCCTGCGGCATCCGTGTGCTTCGCGCTCCACGCCACCAGATCGGCCTGCACGCGAGCAGCGCCGCGCTCGACGAGCACCCGTTTCGCCTGCGCCTGCTCGTAACCGTTATTCCCCAGCTGCCGATCGAGCAGCGCGGTGTTATCGAGCTTCGTAAGATCAGTCTTCGGCAGCGGCGCGCGGCCTTTCGCCGTGATACGCCAGATCCGACCATGCCCTTTGTCGCGACGTGGATCGCGGAAATCCACCTCGCCGTGCTGGATAATCGGATTGCTCCAGTCCGCGATATACAGAGCGCCGTCAGGCCCGAGCTTGGTGTCGAGCGGCCGGAACGTGCTATCCGTCGTGCGCATCACGTCGGGCATCTCGCGCGTGATAAACGACGAGCCCTGCTCGGAAATCTTGAACCGCACGACGCGATGCGCGCGAAAATCCGACGTGATGATGTCGCCCTGCCAGTCGTCGGGAAACGCCGCGCTGCGAATGATCTCGATACCGGAAAACTTCGGATACGCGCCCGGACTCACGCTGGCCAACTCACGCCGCGCCGGTGCGAGCGTGCGGTAGGTCGCGCCCGGCACGGCCCAGCTCACGCCATTAAAACCCGCGCCGTCCGTCACGAACGATTGCCCAAATTCATCGAACTGATGTCCCCACGCGTTGACCCAGCCACGGTAGAGAATCTCCATTTTCTCATCGCGCGGATCGAAGCGAAACATGCCGCCCGCCTTCAGCCGCACGACGCCATTCGGAGTCTCGACATCGGAACGCGTGTAAACCGACTGGTTCATATAGAGTCGCCCGTCGGGGCCCCAGCGCAGCGTGTGGAGATTGTGGTGCGTGTCCTCCGTGCCGAAACCGCTCAACACCGTGCGCCGCACGTCGGCTTTGCCGTCGCCATCCGTGTCCTTGAAAAACAACAGCTCCGTGCTCTGCGCGACATACACGCCGCCATCACCTGGCTCTACACCCGTCGGGATGAGCAACCCATCCGCAAATACCGTGGCCTTGTCCGCGCGCCCCGCGCCCGTCGTATCCTCGAGAATGATAATTTTATCCGTCGGCGCCTGACCGGGCTCGATCTGCGGGTAAACCTCGGAACTCGCAACCCAGAGTCGCCCCTGCGGATCGAAATTCATCTGGATCGGCTTATTGAGCAGCGGATTTTCCGCCCACAACGTCGCCTCCAAGCCGTCCGCCAGCGCAAAATTCGGATGCGGCTGGGGCGTGTGCTTCGCGTTGAGATTGCCGACACGCAGCGCCACTTCCGGCACATTCAGGCCGGGACGGAGCGAGCGGAGTTGTGCGATGCGTTTTTCCTCATTGGTAATGAACGCGTCGAACTGCAGCACTTCACCGGCGTTGTTGCCCTGCTCCTTTTTTCTAAACCCGAAAATGTAAGCCATGTTCTGCGGCCGAGAGCGGAAGAAGAACCATTCGTTTTTCTTGAGAATCGCCTGCCGCAGCGGCTCGGTCGCCAGACTCGTGCGCCACGCGCCCGCCGCCGTGTCGGCAAACAAGCGGTCTTCTAGCGCCTCGGATACGAAGCGGTAGCCCGCACTGTTAAGGTGGATACCATTGTCCGTGAGCTTGGCACCACCGACGCGTTCGCCGCGCTCCATCGGCGCCCGCAGCGCGTCGTAGAGAGAAAAAAAGATCGCCTGCCGCTGCGTCGCGATTTCGCGGACCACCGCGTTCACCCGCTCCAACTCCGCGTTGTGCGGCGCTGCATTCGCCCAAGGTGACCCCAAATTCTCATGCCGCACCGGCCCGAGCAACACCACCCGAGCCCCAGGCGCGATCTTCGCGAGCGCATCGAGCAGCCGCGCATAGTTGGCCTTAAATTTTCCCCTGCCCGCCTCGCCGTCGAACGAACTCGCCATGCCGTAGCCCACGAACACGACGGTCGGTTTCGCATCTTCGAGTTGCTTCAAAAGTTGAGTCCAACCTTCGTCCGCCGGCTCCCGCCCCGCCTGTAAAAGACTCAGCCCAAACCGCGAATCACCCACCGGCGTATCGCCGCTCCAGCCGAGATTGCGAAAGGTCACGTTCCGGTCGGGAAACCGCGCCGTGAGCATCAACTCGACCCAGCCATACTGCTGCTCACGTTCGATCAGCGTATCGCCCAGCAGCACGACGCGATCCCCTTCGCGCAATTCGAAGCGCGCGCCCGCGATATCGGCTCCGCGACTGGCGGTGAAGCCCAGCAACGCGGCAGCTACGACGCCAACAATGAAACGGGAAAAAAAGCGCATGATCATCGGATTGGAATTTCAGGAACCGGCTTGGCAACGAATCCGGGCAAGCAGGTGGGGAAAAATATCCTTCGCACCCCATAATCTCCCGTCACGCTCAATTATCCGGAACGAGGCTGATCATACATCACCACTACCCCCAAACTGCGGCGCTTGACTCGCCTGCGGCGCTATGAAACATCCTCCCTTTCACCGAACACCAATCATGGGCCAACAACTTAATAAGCACATCAAACGCAAACGCCGCGCCGCCTATAACAAGCGC
>JANXLP010000517.1 GCA_025355125.1 Opitutaceae bacterium
CGCGCCCTCACCGGCGGCTGCACCAAGCAGGGCTGCTCGCTCCGCGATGCCAACGCCGACCTCACCGCCAAGGGCGTCGCCATCATCGGCGTCAGCACCGACACCGTCGAAAAACAGAAAGAGTTCAAAGCCGTGAACAACTTCCCCTTCCCGCTGCTCGCCGATACCGAGAAGAAAGTCGTCAAGGCCTTCGGCCAGTCCGCCGTCATGTTCGCCAGCCGCGAAGCCTACCTCATCAAGGACGGCAAGATCGTCTACAAAGACGCCGGCGTCACCTCCGAGCAGGCTGCCAACGTCCTGAAGTATCTCGCTTCGGTGAAAGCCTGATCACGTCGCGATTCTCCCTCACTCATCTGAGCCCGTTGTTCGCAACGGGCTTTTTTTGTGCCCAAGAGTCCGGTCCACGCCATCATGGCTTAAAAAAAGGACCGGTGCTTTCCATTTGAGCGCACGACGGCGGCGGCGAATGAAAGGGCGCACGTCAACCCCCCGGCCCGCCGGCGCGACCGATCCCGCTCGCTCTGCATGGCCACGTTATCCGCCATGAACCCAAACCCCGCCGCCTGGTCTTCCCGCCGCCTCCTCCACCGCGCCCTCACCGCCGGATTCACCGCGGTTGTCCTCTTCGCATTCACCGCTCCGCTGCCCGCGCAACCCTCCGCCGCCACCGGCACCATCGAGGGCCGCGTCTTCAACTCCACCAGCGGCAAGGCCCTCGTCAACGCCCGCATCACCCTTGTGGGCGACACGCGCCCGGCCATCACCGACGAGAGCGGCTCCTACCGTTTCACCGGCGTTCCTGCCGGCACCGCCCACCTCGACGTCGCCTACGTCGGCATGGAGCGCCAGTCCGCCACTGTCTCCGTCCCCGCCGGGGGCCTCGTGCAGCGCGAGTTTGAACTGCTTCTCTCCGGCGCCACCCGCGCCGCCGACGCTTCTACCGTCAAATTGGACAAATTCACCGTCGTCGAAGATCGCGAGATGAGCGCCCAGGCCATCGCCATGAACGAGCAGCGCAACGCCCCCAATCTCAAAAACGTCGTCGCCATCGACGAATACGGCGACCGCGGCAACGAGAACATCGGCGAGTTCCTCCTCTTCATTCCCGGCGTCTCCATCGCCACCTCCGGCTCCGAGCCCACCACCGTTTCCCTCCGCGGCTTTCCCGGCAACAACACCGGCCTCACCGTCGATGGCGGCGAGACCGCCGGCTCCTTCAACGGCAACAGCCGCTCCCTCGATCTGCGCGAGGTCCCCATGAATAACGTCTCCCGCGTCGAGATCACCAAGGTCCCCACGCCCGACATGCCCGCGAGCGGTCTCGGCGGCTCCATCAATCTCATCACGCGTAGCGGCTTCGAGGCGAAGAAAGCGAAACTCTCCTTCAACGCCTACACGATGTTTCACAACCGCAACGGCCTCACCTTCGACGGCGGCCCGCGCAACGCCGACTCCACCACCAGCCCCAAATACGTCGAGCCGTCGTTCGATTTCAACTACCTCCAGCCGATCACCAAAAACCTCGCCATCACCGTCGGCGGCTCCCGCACCTGGCGCGCCAAACCCATGGAGACCGGCACCAAGGACACCGACGAGAGCGCCACCTGGGATCTCGTGCGTCTCGTGCAGACCACCAGCCAGTGGCAGAGCCTCGCGCAGGTCTTCAAGACCGAGCAGGGCCAGCTCGGCATCGACTACCGTCTCAGCCCCACCGACTCCCTTTCCGCCAGCGTCCAATACCGCAAATATGACCTCGCCATCACCCGCAGCGTGCTCGGCTTCGCTTACGGCGCCGGCACCACGGGCGATCGCAACTTCTCGCAGAGCGCCGCCGCCGGCGTCGGCACCGTGACCATGAACGGCAGCGGTGAAAACGTCGAAGGCATCACCCAGACCAAAAACTATACGCTCAAATACCGTCACCGTGGCGACGTCTGGCGCATCGACGCCGCGGGCTTCTATTCTACCTCCGCCTCCAACCGCCCCGACATCGACAACGGTTATTTCAACACCACGCCGTCCACCATCGCCAACGTCATCATCCGCGGCGACGACCTCCAGAACGACAGCGGCATCATCCCCACGCGCTACAGCGCCATCAACCGCACCGGCCAGGCCGTCGATGTTTACGACGGCGCCAATTACTCCATCACGAGCGGCAACACCAACCAGGTCGATTGGAACACCCAAAAATATAATCTTCGCGGCGATCTCGCCCGCGAGTTCGACGGCCCCGTTCCCTTCACGCTCAAAGTCGGCGCCTCGTTCGACACGATGCAAAACGACCAGCGCCGCTTCCCTCGCACCTGGGCCTTCCGTCCCACCGGTGCGACCGACGTCACCTCCCGCCTCGCCGGGAAATTCGATGTCTTCGACGAAGCCTTCATCGCCGAAGGCCCCACCGTTTACGGCCGCAAGGTCCGCTGGATCAGCGGCACGAAGCTCTACAATCTGTTTCAGCAACAGCCCGGCTGGTTCGTCTCCGACGAGGCCACCGCATGGCAGGACTACGTGAACAACTCCCGCTCCATCACCGAGCGCGTTTCCGCCGGCTACGTGCGCACCGATTTCCGTCTGCTCAACAACCGCCTCTGGATCGTCGCCGGCGCGCGCTTCGAGCACACCGCCGACATCGGCAACGGCCCGCTCAACGACATCAACGCCCAATATCAGCGCAACCCCGACGGCTCCTACATCCGCAACGCCGCCGGCGCGCGCGTCCTCCTCCCCGGCGACGCCCTCACCCTTCGCAAACTCCGCTACCGGGAACGCGGCGCCCGCTCCGACCGCACTTACAGCGGCTACTACCCGAGCGTAAACGCGAGCTACACCCTCACCGAAAACCTCATCCTCCGCGCCGCCTACGCCAAGACCCTCGGCCGCCCGAATCTGAATTTCATCATCCCCGGCACCACCATCTCTGATCCCGACGCCGCCAACCCGACGATCACCGTCAACAACGTCGGCCTGAAACCCTGGACCGCCACCAGCTACGACCTCTCCCTCGAGAGCTACCAGATCAAAGACGGTTTCGGCTCCGTCGGCATTTTCCAAAAGGACATCAAGGATTTCTTCGGCGTCGTCAGCACCGCGGCCACGCCCGCGCTGCTCGAGCAATACGGCCTCGA
>JANXLP010000524.1 GCA_025355125.1 Opitutaceae bacterium
TGGTGCTCGGGGACGAAGCGGCGCATGGCCTCGGCGAGGCCGCCGCCGACGGCGTTTCGCACTTCCGTCATGGTGGGGGCGGGGAGGCCGAGCTGCGGCAGGGTGTGGACGTAGCACCGGTGGATGGTGGTGAACGCATCCACGAGCGTGCCGTCGAGATCGAAGAGAAAGGTGCGGAACTGCATGAGGGGAAAGGTTGTCCGGGAAGCCAGGATGGAAGCACGGAAAATTTTTAAGGTTTGGCTTTGGCCGGCGGTCACTACAACCGAACGCGATGCCTGATGCTGCCGAAAGCCTAAATGCCCGTGTGTCCGCGAAGACGGATGCGGAGCTTTTGGAGGTGACGCTCGGCGGGGTGTGGCGGATCACCGAGACGCGGCCAAACTGGAACGACTTCGTCGGATCGCAGAGTCCGTCGCGCGTGCGGGTGCGGATGGATGAAGTCGAAAAATGGGATTCGTCGCTGCTGTTGTTTCTGTTCGATGTGCAGCAATGGAGTGGCGTGAACGGGGTGGAATGCGATTTTGGCGCGGTGCCGGCCAAGGTGCGCACGCTGTTGACGCAGCTCACGTCGTCACACGAGAAGAGCGTGCCGCATGACCGCTCGGAGGGTTTTGTGACGGAGGTGGGGCTGGCGGCGCAGGACGCGTGGAAAAAAATGCGCGAGATCGTGCATTTCGTGGGCGAGTGCATCTTGAGCGCGTGGCGGCTGGTGCGGTTGCCGCACAAATTCCGTTGGAAGGACTGTGTCGATGAGATGCAGCAGTGCGGGGCGATGGCGCTGCCGATCGTGAGCCTGATCAGTTTTCTGGTGGGCCTGATCATGGCCTATCAGGCGGCGGTGCAACTGCGGCAGTTTGGCGCCGATATCTATGTGGCGGATCTCGTGGGGCTTTCGGTGGTGCGCGAGATGGGGCCGATGATGGCGGCGATTGTGCTCGCGGGGCGCACGGGCGCGGCGTTTGCGGCAACGCTGGGCAACATGAAGGCCAATGAGGAGATCGATGCGTTGTCGGCGTTGGGCATCTCGCCGGTGGATTTTCTCGTGCTGCCGCGCATCGTGGCGCTCGGCGTGATGATGCCGTTGCTCGCGCTGTATGCGAATTGCGTGGGTATCCTCGGCGGCATGATCGTGGCGGCGGGAATTTTGCAGATTCCGCCGGCAGCCTACTGGGTTGAGACGCAGAGCATCGTGGACCTTTCGGATATCAGCACGGGGCTCTTCAAGGCGCTGACGTTTGGCTTGCTCATCGGGCTGGCGGGCTGTTTGCGCGGTTTACAGGCGGAGCGGAGCGCGGCGGGGGTGGGCAAGGCGGCGACCTCGGCGGTGGTGACGGCGATTTTGCTGATCATCGTATCGGACGCGTTTTTCGCGGTGGCGTTTAACATTCTCGGCATCTGACGACCATGGCCGCGCCCGTTCTCAAATCCAACGACACGACTCCGGCCATCGAGGTGAAAGATCTCGAGTGTGGCTATGGCGATCAGGTGATCCTGAAGAACGTCACGTTTGACGTGCCGCGCGGGGAGATTTTTTTCATCATCGGCGGCTCGGGTTGCGGTAAGAGCACGCTGCTTCGGCATCTCGTGGGGCTGAACACGCCGACGAAGGGTGCGGTGCGGTTTCTGGGCGAACCGTTTACGGAGGCGGATGCGGGCGCGCGACGGGCGCAGTTGCGGAATTTCGGCATGCTCTTTCAGGGCGGTGCGCTGTGGACTTCGCTGACGCTGCGGCAAAACGTGGCGCTGCCGCTGGAGGAATACACGGATTTGAGCCGGCGCGAGATCGAAGAGCTTGCGGCGTTGAAGCTCGGGCAGGTGGGGCTTGGGGGCTACGAGGACTATTATCCGGCGGAGATTTCCGGCGGTATGAAGAAGCGCGCGGGCTTGGCGCGGGCGCTGGCGCTCGATCCGGCGATCCTGTTTTTCGACGAGCCCTCGGCGGGGCTCGATCCGGTGACGTCGCGCAAACTCGACGAGCTCATCGTGGAGATCCGCGATTTGTTCGGCACGACGATTGTCGTGGTGTCGCACGAGCTGGCTTCGATCTACGACATCGCAGACCGCGTGATCATGCTCGAGAAAGAGGCACAAGGCATCGTCGCGGACGGGGCGCCGCGGGTGCTGGCGACGACGAGCAAGGACCCGCGGGTGACAGAGTTTCTCACGCGCGGCACAGGAAACATCCCGACGCTATGAAACGTCCCCCGATCCACGGTGTCGGCTCACGAGCACGATTTTTCCGGCCCGATTTTCTTACTTCTGTCCTTTTAACTGTTTTTGTCTAAATCCCCGTCCACGTGAAAACCAAGGTGAAACCCGCTATCGTCGGAGCGTTTGCGCTGGGTGCGTTTGCGCTCGGCATCATCGCGCTGCTGTCGTTCGGCGGAGTGAACTTTTTTTCCAAGCCGCAGCGGTTTGTGGTGTATTTCGACGAGTCGATCCACGGTCTCGATCTGGGCTCGCCGGTGAAGTTGCGCGGTGTGCGCGTGGGGCGCGTGGCGGATCTGGTAGTGCGCTATGATGACAGGAAGAATCATTCGGTGGTCGTCGTCACCTGTGAGTTCAGCCGCAATACCCTCACCGATGGGCAGGGCGCGCTGATCAACGTCGCCGACCGCGGAGAACTGCAGGCGCTCATCGACCACGGGCTGCGCGCGCAGCTCGGCGTGCTGGGCCTCGCCACGGGTCTGCTCTTCGTGGAACTCGATTTTCTGGACCCTAAGGACTACCCGGCCGATAGCCGGACGGTGGAACTCAAATACGCCGTCGTGCCCGCGGTGCCGTCGGCGATTTCCGAATTTCAGGCCAGTGCGAGCGAGATCCTTTCCAAGATTCGGAAGATCGATTTCGAGGGGCTGTCGGGAGAGTTGAAAAAACTTCTCGTCGATACGCGGCGCCAGGTGGATGGTCTCGATCTGAAGGGTGTGATGACGCAGTGGCAGCGCACGGGGGTCGCGGTTGAGACGCTGGCGACTTCACCGGAGATCAAGATGGCTTTCACCAACCTCAACGCGACGTTGGTCGATCTGCGGGCAACGCTGGCGAAGCTCGACGGCCAGGTTTCCACGACCGGAGCCGACGTCCACGCCACGCTGGCCCAGGCGCAGACGATGTTGCAGAATTTCAACGCCACGTCCGGCACGCTGCGGAATTTCATCAACGCGCAGCAGGGCTTGGGCGAGGGTGCGAGCGAGGCGTTTGGGAAAATCTCCGAGGCGGCGGATGCGGTGCAACGGCTGGCCGATTTTCTGGAGCGTAATCCCAACGCGCTGCTCACGGGCAAGAAGGCGAAATGAGTTCCAGCCCAAGCCCCGAAGAACTCCATTTTCCGAACCGACACACAGAAGACATGACGATGAAAACATTTTTTTGCTGGCATCGGGTGGAGTGGTTTGCAGCGGTCCGGATGCGTGCGTGCGTGATCGCGTGCGGAGCGCTCGGCCTGCTCTTCGCCGGGTGCAACATCATCCCGGCGCCGACGGCGGATTCGACGCGTTACTATGTGCTGGCCAGCCCGCAGCTGGGCGATGCGGGCACGCAGCCGATCACGGGGGCGTTGCGGCTCGGCCTCCGAAATGTGGAGCTGGCGGCTTACTTGAAGAAGGGCTCGCTCGTGGTGCGCACGGGGGAAAACGAAGTGAGTTTTCCCAACGACGCGCGCTGGGCGGAGCCGCTGGAGCAGGAGATACTCCACACGTTGCGCGCGCAGTTGCTGGCCGCGCCCACCGTGGGGCGGGTGTTCACGCAGCCGTTTCCCTTTGATGAAAAGCGCGACTACGACGTGAGCGTGAGGATTCTGCGCTGCGAAGGCGTGCTGGCGGGCGGGGGCAAGGGCACGACGCAGTTTGTGGCGACGGTGGAGATCACACGGAGCGGAACGGCGGGCGAAGTCGTCGCACGGAAACGTTTCGTCGCGCCGGAATCGCCGTGGGATGGCAAGGACTTCTCCCGGCTCGCGGCGGAGTTGAGCGTGGCGGTCGGCGCGCTCAGTCAGGAAGTGGTCGCGACGCTGCCGTTGGCGAAGCCCTGAGAGGGCGTCTAAAAAAGGTCTCCGATCTGGTCCGTCGTGGCATGGGCGTCCCGCCCATGTTCCGAACCCA
>JANXLP010000559.1 GCA_025355125.1 Opitutaceae bacterium
GATATGCCGCTTTGGCTCGCCAGCCTGACGGCCCCGTTCGCCACCGCGATGCGGGCGTTACGGCGAGCACAAACGGCCGGAGGCTTCCCGCCGGGCGCCACCGTCGTCGTCCACGGCACCGGCGCGATCGCTTTGCTGGCATGCCGCGCAGTTCGCCGCGTTTCTCATCGTAACCCACCACAAGCGAATGATCGTCGATCAACGCCGACTGGATGCGTCCATAAGGGCAGATGACGATGCAGAGCTGCTCACGAAACCACGCGAAATTAAAATATAGACCCGCCGTGTAAATCGTGACGAAGGCAAATGCACTCCAGTGCTCCGCCGGCGCCGCACTCACCATCGCCCACACGGCCGGCAGCGAAACAAAATAGGCAAGGAAGAGATGGGTAATGATCGCCGAGACGAGCACGTAGAGCGTGTGCTTGAGCGCGCGTTTAAAAAACTTTCCGCCGCTCATGGGCGCGGCGGCGAGCGCGCGGCGTTTTACCGCATCGCCGTCGATCCACCGCTCGATCCGACGATAGACGTGGTCGAGGAAAACCGTGTGCGGGCACGCCCAGCCGCACCAGATACGGCCGAAGAGCGCCGTCACAAAAAACAGCGAAAACCCCATCCCGGTGATCAGAAAAAATATCAGCCACAGGTCCTGCGCCGCAAACGTCAGCCCGAAGAGATGAAAATGCCGCTCGGCGACATCAAGGAAGACGGCGGGGTAGCCGTTGATCTTGATCCACGGCAGCGAGAGATAAAAAACGATCAGAGCAATGGCCGACCACCGCCGCGCCTTCGTGAACCGCCCATGCGTATCCGCGGGATAGAGAAAGGGCCGCGACCCGTCATCGAAGATGGTCGTGACGGAATCGCGGTTCGGGCGGATCGGGGTTAAGGCCATTTAGGGTTTCGGCATGATGGGCACCCACGCGGTCTGCACCTCGATGGATTCACCTTCTTGGTGATAGCTGAGAATGTAGGCGACGACCTCGGCGGATTTCTTCGCGCCGATGACGGGCCCCCACGCGGGCATGCCTTTGACGAGGACGCCCTTGTCCACCACGACGTAGATCTCGGCGGGTTTGCCGCCGTGAATCCAGAGCTGGTCCACGAGATTGGGTCCGATGGCACCCGTGAGTTTCTCGGTGTGGCAACTCGCGCAGGTGGTGTTGAAGGTCGCGCGGCCAGCTTCGACGAAGACGGGGTTGCGGCTCATCTTCCAGAGGCTGGCGTCATCGGTCGTGGGCGCGGAAGCAAGGCGCGCGGCCTCGATTTTGGCCATCGCCTGCTCCACGTGCTGCGGACCGGTGAGTCCGACGTGGAACCATTGAAAATACGCCCAGTAGCCGACCCAGAAGATGATGGCGCCGTAGAGCGTCATCAGCCACCAGTTGGGCAGGCGTTTGTCGTATTCCTGGATGCCGTCGAAGGAATGGTGACGGAGCTGATCCTCGTCTTCAGGCGGTGGTGTCGGCGTCATGGCGGGCGGCGGGTGTAGAGGTGGCGAAGGGAAGGTTTTCGAAGTGCGCGAGCTGCGGGCGCTTCATGCGCAGCGCGCGCCAACTGATCGAAACGAAAATCGAGACGGCGGTGATAAACGCCACGATCGTGAACAGCGTGGCGGTGTCTTCAAAAATAAGTCGGCGGAACATGGTGATGGGAAGAAGTAGCGAGGAGTGAGTAGCGGGTAGTGAGTAGGAGGAAAAAGCAGATGGAGCGTGCGGCGGGTGGAATTGGCGGCCGGATGGTTCCCATGCTCGCTACTCGCTACTCGCTACCCACTACTCGCTACTGGCCGCGGATGGTCTCGTATTTTCCCAATTTTTGGAGGTAGGCGATGAGTGCGATGATCTCCTTGTCCGGGGCGACGTAAGCGCCGGCAGCGCGCAGATCGTCGGCGATGGTTTTGGCCTGCGCCTCGACGTTGGCCGCGACCTGCGCCGGCGACCAGGCGGGATACGGCACGCCCAGCATGCGCTGCACGTTGATCTTACCCGGAAGGGAGGCCACGTCGGTGGACTTGGTCAGCAACCAGGGATAGTTGGGCATGTTGGAACCGGGTGAAATCGAGCGCGGATTCTCCATGTGGCGAAAATGCCAGATATTCGGATATTTCGAACCGACTCGGGCGAGGTCGGGCCCGGTGCGCTTCGAGCCCCATTGGAACGGATGGTCGTAGATCGACTCCCCGAGGCGCGAGTAGTCGCCATAGCGGAGCACATCGGGGACGAGCGTGCGGATCATCTGCGAGTGGCAGTTATAGCAGCCCTCGCCGACAAACAGATCGCGGCCGGCGAGTTCGAGCGGCGTGTAGGGAATCTGACGGCGGTCCTCGACGTTGGCGGCACGGTTCACGAGCACCGTGGGGATGATCTGCACGAGGCCGCCCGCACCGACCGCGATGACCACAAGGATGG